>NZ_JBYTEO010000016.1:0-114408 GCF_058791355.1 Pseudomonas sp. EB271-G4-1 | reverse complement strand
ACGGCTCAATTAACGCGTCGTCAGTGGAACGCAGAGCGTCCCTGGCGGCATTCCCACGCAGAGCGTGGGAACGATCAACCATAAGCCGCCGTTACCGCAGCAATGGATATGTACGCAGGCAACCAATTTCACACAGGGCTTCCTGTGACGCCCCGCATCACCGTCGCGCACGGCTCAATTAACGCGTCGTCAGTGGAACGCAGAGCGTCCCTGGCGGCATTCCTTTGCTGCGCGTGGGAACGATCAAACCCAATCTGTCGCATCGACCGGTTGAATTCACAATCAGGAGCGGCCCTTCGTGACATGCAAAAATCGGCCTTGGCAGTTGGTCGCAGGTGCTAACTGAATAAAATACGACCCAGGCAACGCGAGAGTCACTGGGTCTGGTTCGTCGGATAGAGACCGGCAAGCCGCGCTATCACCACGCCAACGTAGAAGACCCCTGAAAACTCCTCGACCATCACCAGTGAGCGGGCGTGGTTGGTCAACGGGAGCACATCACCGAAACCTGTGGTCGTGAGCGTCGTGAGGCTGAAATAGATCAGTTTGAAAAAAGTGCCGGGCTGTTCGAAGTCGAGGTGCGCAGGGCCGAATGAGCCAGCGCTGGAGATCTCGACCAGGGCATAGACGAAGGACCAGACAAAGGCCAGCATGATGTAACCCGCAAGCGCGCCATGCAGCTTGTCGGCTGTGATGGGGCCGCGCTTGAGGATATAGCGAAGCACTCCTGTGAACGAGACAGCAAGAGACGCCGCAAACACTATCCCGGCAACGAAAAGAATCGCGATACTTCCAGCCCACAACGCCGACCATTGAAGACCAACCCCAAGCAACGCCAGGCCCAGTTTGAGGATGAACCCCCGCCGCGTCTGCCTGGTGGCGAAAGCGCCCACGAGCAGCACGATTGAAAACAGAGTGCCGAGCAACGTGCGAGCAACTATGCCGTCCTCAAGAAAGGGAAACAGGAGGATCAATCCTAGTAGGAGCAGCAATAGATAGGTACAGGGTCCTCGCCCTATCACCATCTGACCTAAATCCTCGTCGGATTCGCCTTTATCTTGCGGATTCGTCATAGATGTTTCCCATGGACCGAAGCAACGCTCGAGACCTGTCGCTGCACGGTGGACAATCTGACCTGGCTTTTGGAGGGCCGACAGTGAAATTCTAGTCGCGAATGCCTGTGAGAGGCGTCAGCCTGACAGCTATGGGTTGATGCCTGCGGCTCGACAGAACTCGCCATTCAATCCCGGCAATCTTGTCATTTGCCAAGGCTTAGGGCAGGGTCGATACCAATGACATCTCTGCCAAAGGAGTCACTTCATGTCAAAGCTATATCCCAGTATCGATCCTGAGGGGCTGGTCGAGTACTCAGTGGTCTACACCGACCGCTCGCTCAACCACATGTCGCAGTCGTTTCAAGGCGTGATGAAGAACATTTCCAAGACCCTGAAACAGGTCTACAACGCCCAGGCTGTTGCGGTGGTCCCGGGCAGCGGCACATTCGGCATGGAGGCGGTGGCGCGACAGTTTGCCACCGACCAGCAGTGCCTGGTGATACGCAATGGCTGGTTCAGTTATCGCTGGAGCCAGATCCTTGAGATGGGCAACATCCCGGCAGCCACCACGGTGCTGAAAGCCCGACCGGTCGAGACGGGTCGCCAGGCTGCCTACGCCCCACCCCCTCTGGACGAAGTGCTGGCAGCCATTGCGGCGCAAAAGCCGCAGATTGTCTTCGCCCCCCACGTCGAAACCTCATCCGGGATTATCCTGCCCGACGACTACCTGCGGGCCGTCGGCGACGCCGTGCACGCGGTGGGTGGCCTATTCGTGCTGGACTGCATCGCCTCTGGCACGCTTTGGGTCGATATGCACAAATGCGCCGTCGACCTGCTGATCAGCGCACCGCAGAAAGGCTGGAGCGCGTCCCCTTGCTGCGCCCTGGTGATGTTCAGTTCCCTGGCCCTCGAGCGCATCGAGCAAACGCAAAGCAGCAGCTTCGCCTGCGACCTGAAAAAGTGGCTGCAGATCATGCAGGCCTACGAACAGGGCGGACATGCCTACCACGCGACCATGCCCTGCGATTCCCTGGCGCGATTCAACGAAGTGATGAAAGAGACGCAAGCCTACGGTTTCGACAAGGTCCGCGACGAACAACAGGCGCTGGGCGATCGGGTGCGCGCCATGCTGACCGGCAAAGGCATCAAGAGCGTGGCCGCAGCCGGCTTCCAGGCCCCTGGCGTCGTGGTGAGCTACACCGATGATGCCGACATCAAGAGCGGCAGGAAATTTGCCAACCACGGCCTGCAGATCGCCGCCGGAGTGCCGTTGCAATGCGACGAGCCGGCCGACTTCCAGACCTTCCGCATCGGCCTGTTCGGGCTCGAAAAGCTGAACAATATCGAGCGCACGGTCAATATCCTCGAGCAAGCACTGGACGAAGTGATCGTTAACTAAGCCCTCGCCTTGCCTGCAGCATTTACCGGTTTTGTGAATGCCAGGCAGTCATCCTGCCCTGGGCCCTGCCGGCCCAGGGCGTTGATCTTTGACCAATATGACCCTGTAACCCTGGGCAGAAATCGGCCAGGAGCAGATTAATCTCGAGAAGCGTTACTTGCCGCTGGCGTCGAGATAAAAGGTGGCCGAGAGCAGGCACTTTGGTCACGACTTCATCTTAAAAACAAGTGTTTTAATGGATCACCCTGACATCCATCTGATACGGTTTATTTTCGACCCCCTGAGCCGTTTTTCGTTAAGCAACAGTCTATAAAGTGCAAGCCCGATATACTTTAAAACAACAAAAAGCAGCCAAATGATTTTGGCGCTTGGGCACACTGACGCGCCCAAGAACTTAATTATCCAGGATCAGCAATAGAACCTGTTTCATCAGAAAGAAATGGGAAAAACTACTATTCACCCAATGTGGAGAGAGTGCCGTGCGAAAGCTTGGCTTGGGCTTCCTGGTCACTGGCGTTTTTGGGCAACTATCAGTACTCCTATGGACCTACACGTCCACAGGACCCACTTGTCAAAATAACGTCGACAATTCATACATCCAGCAAAAAGTGACACAGCTCGAACAACTACTCGATGAAACCAGTCATAAAGTGGCGAAAGAGCTCAGTACAAAACAGTTCAATGAGCTCGCCCCCATTGCGAAAAACGGATTCGATATACCCGATTCAACGGAGGCTGACGCCTTACAGCCGTTGTTCGAAAAACCAGCCGAATCACCCGTACTTACGCTGCCTTCATTGCCCACACCGTCTCACAAATGGACGATTGTGCTCAGCGGCCTGATTACGTTTACCGGCCTGCTCCTGGCACTCTTTGCCCGCAAAAAAACGTTTGACCCGCAATGGCATGTCTTTCGCACCGTGCCAGGATCGCTAATCACGCTGGAACGCCCGTGCTTGACTTGCGGCGGCTATATTTCCCACGCTGAAAAACCTGCCTTGGCCACGTCTTCATCCGGCCTGTGGGTGATTGAAATTGCGTTGAACACACCCAGCCGACATCGCGCCAAAGAAGCCATTCAACAGCTGGAGTTGCCGGTAGCGCGTAAAGAACACAACTTTGTAGTCATCGGCCCTTATAAACAGAAGCAGGACGCGGCCCGAGTCATGAAAGAGCTGAGTGAACATCATGGTGTGAGAGGATGGATGATGGCGGGAAATTGATAGCGTTCTATTAGCGCCTCATCGACCTCGAACAATCGGCTACTTATTTCAGGGCACAAGCGAGCATCGCAAAGGACGGTAGAGCCGAACTCGCCCGTGAAGAATTTCCTGACCGCCCATTACAAATTCAATTTGAACTCAGCGAGTCAAACTCCTGACTCGCTGAAAACTGCGAACTCTCAGAATAAAATTTGAGTTGAAGCGTGAAGTACACATAAATGAGATTGATGACTTCCCGAATGAGTGGCAGACCCAATAACGCCTGCAACTATCCAAGCTACTAACCCTCAATATTCAAACCCAACTTCAACACCGGGAATTATTTCCCAAAATACCCACCACCCTCCTCCCGGTTCAAACCGGCGCGTAACAATCCACTACACGCCGATACTGGCTGGGAGAAGCACCAATATGCTGACGGAAAAACCGTGTGAAATGACCTTGCTCGGAGAACCCGAGGTTCTCCGACAACAGGCCCAATGTTCCACTGCGCTCACGCTCAAGCCAGGCAAAAGCCCGGCGCATGCGCGCGTCGTTAAGCAAAAGGGTCGGCGTCATGCCAGTGTCTTTCTTGAACAGCGCAAAGAAGTGCGCCCGCGACAGTCCACACGCCCGTGCGGCGTTGTCGATCGGGTTCGGATCATCGAGGTGCTCAAGCAGCCAGGCGATGCCACGGCGCACGCGCGCGTCCCGGAATTCACCTGAGCTCGGCGCCCCCAGTTGCGACAAATGCCGCCAGCTGGAAAAGTCCTCGATCAGTTCGATCAGGAAATCGAACAGCATGAATTCCATGCGCTCTTTCGGCACGATCCCGCAACCATGCGCTTCGGCGACCAGGATGTCGGCCAGGGTGCGATTACGGCTCGACAGCTCAATGCACGGCTGGGCAAAAAAGTCCGGCCGACCGCTCAGCGCCAGCGACTGCTGGGCAGTGGCCAGCCAGGCGGGCTCGATGTAGAGCGCCAGAATGACGGTAGCACCGGCACCCGGCTGCGGATCATAGAAATGCGGCTCCCATGCGTTGACCAGCACCGCCGTGCGATCACTGAGCGGAACCCGCCGACCGTTAACGTTGAAGTAAGTGTCCTCGCCAGACACTTTGACCAGCACATGGCATTCGGAATGGGTATGGGTGACCAGCGAATGATCCATATTCAGCAAGGCGACCCGGCCAAACCTGCCGTGGAAAACCCGTTGGGCTATCGACATCAGATTCCTCCGCTCGCTTGAAGCGATATTGTTATCGGCCTCAATGCATTTCATCAGGGCGTCTATCTATTTCTCAAGCCCGTCGATCGGTCCATGGTTCAGCAACACTTGGCTGGCCACTATCGCGCGCGAATGACCAAGCGTCTACCTCGACTTTCGCAGCCCCCTCGTTCGTCGGAAAAACCGCCCTACAAGGCATGGCGTTCTTTGCCGTGATAAACGCGCAGGATATCGGCCACCACCGCCAGGGCAATTTCCGCCGGGGCCTTGCTGCCCAGATCGAGCCCGATGGGCATGTGCAAACGGGCGATCTGTTCATCCGTCAGACCACCGATGCGCTTGAGCCGCTCGGCGCGCTTGGCGGAGGTTGCCTGGGACCCCATGGCGCCAATGTAGAACGCCGGGGTGTGGACCGCTTCCATCAGCGCCAGATCATCGATTCGCGGATCGTGGGTCAGCGCCACCACCGCGGTCGCCGCGTGGCAACCCCCCGCGGCAATGAACATCGAGGGCAGCACGCGCTGCATCTCCACGCCTTCGAGCTGGACATGCAGCATCTCTTCCCGGGGGTCGCAGGCGATGACTTCGCAGCCGATGGCGCGGGCAAAACTGGCGCAAACTTCAGCGACCGGCGAGAGCCCTGCCAGAATCAGTCGCAAGGCCGGTCCAACGCTGATACGCACCCTTTCGTCGACGACTTGTACCCGTTCGCTGCCGTGTCCGGTGTCCGGGTCCAGGCGCAAGGCACCGCTGCTCAACTCGACGTGACGCAGCAGGCGGCGCTGCCCCAGTAACGCCGCTTGTAGACTCTCCAGGTGTGCGATCCATTCGAGACTGGCAGCGCGGTGCTCGACCAGCACAATCAGCACACCCCCACAGGGCAATCGTAGACGGTGGCGTTGCTCGACGCTGTCGCCATAACTGACGATCTGCGCCGGTTCGCGTAATTCACCACGCGTCAGGCTTTCGAGAAACTCCTCTTCGACGCAGCCACCCGACAGCGAGCCGACGTGTTCACCTGCACCATTGGTCACCAGCATCGCACCCGGCGCACGCGGCGCCGAGCCATAGGTGGAGAGCACCGTGCACAGCCACTGGGACTGTCCGGACCGTGCCCATTGCAGTGCCTGGTCGATCACCTGAACATCGAGATGGCGCATGTTTTCAGTACCTCAAGTAATGCGTGGTGCTGCATGCAGGGTTACGTTTACGGTAACCTGCGAGCAATCCTGTTCAATTGTTGGTTCAACATGTCGCCACAACAATTTTTGCAACTTGGGCCGGTGCAGCTGGAATATCGCCAACTGCCTGGGGCTGACCCATCGCGACCGACGCTGGTGCTGTTGCACGAAGGCCTGGGCAGCGCCAGCCAATGGAAAGACTTTCCCCTGCGCCTGGCCCAGACGAGCGGTTGCGGTGTGGTCACTTACAGCCGTCAGGGTTATGGGCAATCGAGCCCGGTGACCCTGCCGCGTCCGCTGGACTACCTGAGCAGCGATGGCCCTCGTGAACTGCGGCAATTGCTCGATGCCTTGCAACTGCCGCAAGTGGTCTTGCTCGGTCACAGTGACGGTGCATCCATTGTCCTCGCCTATGCCGCCGCCAACGATCCGCGCGTGTTGGGCAGCATCGCACTGGCGCCTCACGTGATTGTCGAGGCGCAGAGCCTCGATGGTATTCGCCACACCACTGAGGTCTGGCACCAGGGCGAATTGCGCGAACGCCTGGCACGCCACCACGGGACCAATGTCGACGGCGCTTTTCACGGTTGGAGCGACAGTTGGTTGCACCCGGACTTTTCCCTGGTCGATCTCGAAGCGCAGTTGGCTTGTATCGAAAAGCCGCTGCTGGTCATTCAGGGTCGCGAAGACCACTACGCCACACCCGAGCAACTGCTGGTCATCGAGCGACAGGTGCCTGGGCCGTGCCGTTGTGTGTTGCTGGATAACTGCCGGCACTTTCCCCAGACCGAAGCAACCGAGCGGACCTTGCAGCTGATCTGCGAATTCCTGGAGCGCCTCCCCGCCTGAATGCACCGAGCGTGACTTAATCATCGACCACCTCATCCAGCGTTGCTACGCGCTCCGGCAGTTCGCGCCAGCGACGCACGACCCCCAGTTCGATATCGAACATGTCCAGCACCCTTCCTACAGTGTGATCGACCATGTCTTCCAGGCTGGTCGGCCTGGCATAGAACGCTGGCACTGGCGGAGCGATCACTGCGCCGAGTTCAGATAACTCGGTCATGCTGCGCAGGTGATTGCGGTGCAATGGCGTCTCGCGAACCATCAACACCAGGCGCCGGCGCTCCTTGAGCACCACGTCGGCGGCGCGGGTCAGCAGTGTCGAGGTCACGCCGCTGGCGATCTCCGACAAGCTGCGTATCGAACATGGCGCGATGATCATGCCCATGGTCTTGAACGAGCCGCTGGCAATGGCCGCGCCGATGTCCTGATTGACGTAGCTGACGTCAGCAAGGGTTTTGAGCCGAGACCAGGACATCTCGGTTTCATGGGCCAAAGTAATCAGCGCTGACTTGCTGACCACCAGATGGGTTTCAATCGGCGTGTCGCGCAACAGCTCCAGCAGACGCACGCCATAAACGGCGCCAGAGGCACCGGAAATTCCTACGATCAGCCGCTGCGGCCGGCTACTTCCCGGAGCGCCCATGGTCGCCCTCCTCTATCGGACCTTCTTTGAAGAAATGGATGGTGTCGAGCGCGGTGGTCATGGTTTTGCCGATCATCTCGATGAACAGCATTGCCGCCGGGGTCAGTGGTCGACGCGCGTCGTGCACACACACCATGCGCCGGCTGATCCCGGGTGCGGCCAGCGGATAGGCGCGCAACGCGCCTTCGTGCAATCCGCGATGCAGGACGGTTGCCGGCAGCACGCTGACCCAGTCGCTGCGACGCAAGAAGTCCTCGATGACCGCCAGATCATCCACCTCCAACTGCGGGGTGACTTCAACGCCTTGGGCGGCAAGGTGTTGGTCGATCACCCTGCGCAACCCGTGACGACGCGAGGGCAGCACCAGTTTGAACCCCGCCAGACTGGTCAACGGCAATGGCAGCGCTCCGCTGAGGCGATTGGCTGCACCGGTGGCGACCAGTAATTCCTCATCGAAGATGTCGTGGCCGATCAGGTGCTCATACTGGAAGCTTTGGTTGATGACCGCGAAATCCAGCATGCCGTTCAGGACCTTCGCGATCAGTTCCTGGCTATAGCCCGAGGTGACGCAAAGTTCGACCTGCTGGTGATGCTCGACAAAATGCGCCAGGGTACTGGCCAACGCATTGTTGGCGGCAGACGCGATCAGCCCGGCGCTGATGCGACCGCCAATCTGGCCACTACGGTCGATCAGAGTCTGACGCGCCGCCAGCAGCTGGCCAAGGATCGGCATGAACAAGCGATAAGCCTGATCTGCGGCCTCGGTCGGCGCCATGCCTTTGGAGCTGCGCTCGAACAATGTCTGCCCGAGTTCTTCCTCAAGCCTGGCGATCTGCATCGACAACGCCGGTTGCACGATATTCAAGCGCTGCGCCGCCCGGGTGACGGAGCCCTCTTCGTAGAGGCAGGTAAAATACTTCAGATGGCGCAGCTCCATGATCACCCCCGCGTTCGCGCTCAACCAAGCGTGCCGACGTTCTGATAAATGTGTTTGAGCTCGCTGAAATCCAGCAGCGCATCGACGCCATGCAAGCGCCCCAGACCGCTCTTTCGGTAGCCACCGGTTTCCGCCTCGGCGAACAATTTGTTGTGGTCGTTGAGCCACACCGTACCGTTGCGCAGTGCCCGAGCGACACGCCAGGCGCGAGCGCCCTGCTCGGTCCAGACACTCGCGGACAGACCGAACTCGGTATGGTTGGCGCGCGCTACAGCCTCGGTTTCGTCTTCGAAGGACTCCAGTACCAGCAACGGGCCAAAAATTTCTTCCTGGCAAAAGAATGCGCTGCTGTCGCGATGGGCGATCAGCGACGGCGCGAGAAATGCGCCTTTGCTGAGTTCACCCTGCGGGCGACCTCCGGCCAGCAGCACTTCGTCACAGCTGTCCAGCGCCTCGCCAATGCGCCGCTCAACGCTGTCCCGCGATTGCCAGTCGATCAGCGGTCCCATGTTGTTCGCTGGATCGAGGCCATTACCCAAGCGGATCTGCCCCAGTGCGGCGCTCAGCGCGGTTTTCATTTCAGCAAAACGGCTGGCATGCACCAGCACGCGCCGGGCAGCAGTGCATTGCTGGCCAGAGATAATGGTGGCCGCCGCTGCCAGTTTCGGCGCGATGGCGGCAATATCGGCATCTTCAAAGACCAGGCAGCAAGATTTCCCGCCCAGTTCCAGCGAGAGCTTCTTCATAGTCGCCGCGCAGTCGCGCATGATGCGCTGGCCTGTCGCGGTCGAGCCGGTGAAGCTGAGCACGTCCACCCGTGGCGAAGCCACCAGATGCGCTGCCCCGGCATGCCCGCTCTCGGCAAATAGATTGACCGCCCCGGCCGGCAGGCCTGGCAATGCGAACAGTGGCTCGAGCATCGCCGCATTGAACAGCGCGGTTTGCGGCGCGGGTTTGATCACCACTGTGCAACCCGCCGCGATCGCTGGCGCCAGAGCACGAACCAGCAGCACCGCCGGGGCATTCCATGGAATGATCAGCCCGGCCACCCCGGCGGGTTCGCGCAGCATGCTGGAGAACTCACCGGGCGCGACTTCGAGCATGTGCCCCGGGTTGTGCCGGGCCAGGCCGGCGTAATAAAGAATCTCGGAAATCGCCCCGCCGATCTCCCCTCGGGACTGCGCCAATGCCTTGCCGTTCTCGCGGGTCAGCAATTGCGCGAGTTGCTCCTGACGCGCCTTCAGGGCGGCAGCCCACTCCAGCAATAGCTGCTGACGCAGGCGTGGATTCTGCGCCCATTGCGGGTTGTTGAAGGCTCGGGCAGCCGCTGCCACCGCTGCTTCAGCTTCGGCCTCGCCGCCGTCGGCAAAGCACCCGATCAGTTCGCCGTTTGCCGGGTCGAGACTGTCGGTCCAACGATCCGCTGAGGTCCATTGTCCATCGATGAAGTGTTGGCTTTGCATGAATCCTCCTTCAATCAATGGGTCACCGAACCGCCGTCGACCACAAGGGTCTGGCCGCTCATGAAATCACTGTCGGTGCAGGACAGAAACAGCAGCGCGCCGATCAGATCCTGTGGCACTGCTTCGCGTTTGATGCAGCGGCTGGCAATGTTGTTGCGCACAATATCCCCGGCCCAGGCGGCATTGGCCTGGACGTTGGCGCTCATGGTCAGGCCAGGCGCCAGGCAGTTGCAGCGGATGCCGGCGTCGCCGACTTCTCGCGCTATCGAGCGTGTCAGGGCAATCACCGCGCCCTTCGACGCGACATAAGCCGCCATCATCGGCGCGCCTTTGAAGGCCGTCGCCGAGGCAATGTTGACGATCTTGCCGTAGCCCTGACGGCGCATCACCGGCATAACCGCCTTCGCGCACTCGAAGGAACCGCGCACATTGACCGCCATGATCCGATCCCATTCCGCCGAGCTGGTCTGCTCGAACGGTTTGAGCTCCAGGGTGGCGAACAACGCGGCGTTGTTGATCAGCACGTGCACACCGCTGAACTGCGCAACGGCTTCCTCGACCATCGCTTGCACGGCGGCACCGTCGGTCACGTCACAAGCGATCGCCAGGGCCGTACCGCCCTTGTTGCGGATCGCGGCAGCGGTTTCGTCAGGCGCGTTCAAATCGCAAAGCACCACCGTCGCACCCTCGGCCGCCAAGGCCTGGGCATAAGTGGCACCGATGCCTTGCGCGGCACCGGTAATGATCGCGACTTTTCCATTCAATCTGCTCATTGCGTTTTCCTTTACTTGAAGTTGCCTTGGGTTTCCGGAATCACCACGCTGCCGATCAGGTAGATCACCGACAGGCCGGCGGCGAAAATCGCCAGCACCATCGGGATCTGCGCGGGACTGCTGCTGAACAGGGACACAAAGGTCGGCATGGTTCCACCGAGGGCGAAACCGATGTTCCAGGACAATCCTGTGCCGCTGGCGCGCAGCTCGGTGCTGAAGCGTTCGTTGAGGAAGATCAGGATCGGCGCGATGATCGCCCCGCCCATGAAGGCGATGCCCACGCAATACAGCGCAGTGCGGGTCAGCGAACCCGGCTCGGCGACACCGAGGAACATCATCGGCAAGCTCACCAGGTTAATCACACCCAGTAGCATGAAGGTCTTCTTGCGACCGATCAGGTCACTCAGGTAACCGAAGGCCAGTGCTCCGACAATGGTTGCCACCGACCCGTACATGAGCATCTGCGAAGTTTGCGTATGGGGCACTTTGGCGACCACGTTGAGCAAGGTCGGCAGATAACCGCAGGCCAGGTAATACGTTGCTCCGCCGCCGAATGTAATCAGCAGATTGACCAGCATCACGCTGCGGTACTCGCGACCAAACAGACGCTTGAGCGGCGACACGACCACTACCGCCGGCCCCTTGGTCTTGCGCGCTTGTTGCAGTTGCTGCCAGACCGGGGTTTCTTCCAGATAGCGGAACATCACCAGCCCGAAAAACGTGCTGAGCAGCCCGCAGAAGAACATGAAGCGCCAGCCCCAGACGTCAAATTCACCCCCGGGGAAAATTTCCGACAACACCAGGTAAGTGAACGACGCCAACAGCGCGCCCATGCCGGCACCGGCACCACCGATCAACCCGGACATCAGGCCGCGATAGCGCGGCGAGATGGATTCGGTGCCGATGGTGTGAGTGGAGGCCACGATGCCGCCAACGAAAATGCCCTGAATCACCCGCAATAGCAGAAACAGTATCGGGGCCAATATGCCGGCCTGATGAATGGTCGGCAGCGCGCCAAACAGTGCCGTGGAAATACCGACGCCGACCATCGACACCATCAACGCTCGCTTGCGGCCGTGCTTGTCGGCATACGCGCCGAAGATTGCCGAACCCAGGGGGCGCACCAGCAGGGCCACGGCGAATGAGGCGTATACCGCGGCCAGCGACAGTGTCGGGGTGTCCGAGGGGAAAAACATGCGGCCGATGATCGGCGCCACGTAGAGCAGAATGAACAGGTCAAACAAATCCAGCGCCCAGCCGAATGTCGAGGCAAATGCCGCCAGTAAGGCCTTGCCCGGTGGAATCTGCGGTGTATCGATAGCGGCGCTGGTTGGCGATGCAATTGTTGTTGTCGTGGTCATGGTTGCCTCACGCAAGACGTGTCTTGAGTTGGTTGGAACTATCGGAAACAGGCCGCCGAACTCCAGCGGCCACCGGGTTCAATCGTGCATCTGGAGCACGCGCTGCCAGTCCTGCGGCGCCGCGTGCGCCACCGTGTCGAGTTCGACTTCCTGTTGGCCTGGCACCTGGATTCGTTTGAAGCGCATGGTCGGTGCCGACAGCGGCACCGTGGCGTCATAGCCCATCTTCGAGCCGACACCGTCACGGGTGGAGGGGTCGAGCTTCGAGCCCTGGGACTCGTGGATCAGCACCAGGTCGCGGTCGGCCTGGAAACGGGTGGCAATCGCCCACTCGACTTCGGTGGGGTCATGAATGTCCACATCCAGATCCACCACGGTGACGTGCTTGATGTCGTAGTGACCGCCCAGCGCGCCGAGGATGACGTTCTTGCCCTCACCCTCGGAGCGTTTGTCGATCTGCACATAAAGGTGATAACGACACACTCCGCCCTTGCTCAGATGCACGTCACGCACGCACGGAAAGCTGCGGCGCAAGTGCGCGAGCATGGTCGCTTCGCGCGGGATGCCGCCGAGCAGCAAGTGCTCCAGGCCGCCGCCGACGATGGTGTGAAAAATCGGGTTGTGACGATGGGTCACGGCGTCGACTTCGATCACATGGCGCTCGGCGCGCTCGCCGTAGTACTGCGGAAACTCGCCAAACGGCCCTTCCATTTCCCGCGCCTTGGCCAGCAACCGGCCTTCGATGACGATCTCGGCATCGGCAGGCACGCGAATCTGGTTGGTGACACAGCGCGTCACCGCCAGCGGCCGGCCATGCAGCGCACCGGCAATTTCCAGTTCGTCGTGATCGATCGGCACGATGGCCTGGGACGCCAGCAAGGTCAGCGGATCAGCGCCAATGACCACCGCCACGTCCAGATCCTCTCCCAGCGCCTCGACTTCCTGAAAGAAGGCCAGCGCATGGCGTGGCAGCAGCAGTGCGCCCAGGCGATTTGGGCTGCTCACTTGCAAGCGGTGAATCGAAACGTTCTGTACCCCGGTGCGCGGGTTTCGGGTAATCAGCAGGCCAGCGGTGATGTAAGGGCCGCTGTCGTGCTCGTTGTGGGTGGGAATTGGCAGTAGTTTGTTCAGGTCGATCTCGCGATGCACCACTTGCTGACAAGCTGCATCGCCGACTTCGCGCCACGGCAGCGGATTGAGGCTGGCGACTTCGAAACGCGCCAACACTTCAGCGGACTCCACGCCCATGGCTTCGGCCATCCACTGCCGGTCGGACAGCAGGCCGGACACCACCGCAATCGAGTGGCCGCCAGGCTGGGGAAACAGTGAAGCGCTCTTGCCGTCCAGGCGATTGGCAATCGCTGCAACGCCGAAACGCAGGTCCACGCCGGGGCGTATCATTGCCAAGCGCTGCTGGCGCTGCAAATGGTCGAGCCAACCACGCAGGCTGGCGCCTGCTGGCAGGTCCCCGGCCATGTCGGCTTCGGGGGTGGAAAGAGTCACAGGCTGCATGGCCTTACCTCGTCATTATTGTTCTGGTGGCATGCCCGGTCACCCGACGGCACGCCCGTTGAAATCGCTGGGGTTCAGCTTCCGGTTGCGCTCGCACCGATGGGTTTGGCGCTGTCGGCTCGCTCGGGCTTGCCACCCCGCAGCAAGTGGCTCAGGGTCATGATCACGAGTGGCGTGGCCAGTGCGATGTAGGCGTTGTCGATGCCGTAGGGATTGCCCATCAGGAACCAGCCGATGGTGATGATCAGTGACGCGATGATGCTGATGAACGCACCCTGCCGCGTGCCGAATGTCGGCGCGTAAAACACCATCAGCACCAGTACCGCGAGTGAGGCACGCAAGGCCTTGGCGAGGAAAGTCACCACCAGAACGTCGGAGGCGTACAGCGCCAGCGTGATGGGCAGCAGGCCGGCGATGATGGTCGCGGTCCGGGCAAAATTGAGGTTCTTGCGATCATCACGTTGTGGGTTGAAGAACGGTTGATAGAAGTCCTTGAGCAACAACGTGGCGATGCCCATGGTGAGCGCGGCCATGGTGCCGAACAGCGCCCCGGCCAGTCCCGCAACGACGATCCCGGCCATCCATTCGTGCATGTGCCCGAGGATTTGCGGAAAGGCCTGCAACGAGGGAATCTGCGGAAACAGCACCGCACTGCACATCCCCACCATCGCGGCGATCAGGCCGTAGGGAATCAACATCAAGGCACAGTAGAAACTCGCGTGCTGGGCCTTGCGCCCGTCGCTGACGGTATTCACCGCCTGCACCACGTACTGGGTGGCGAACGTCGCGCCGATACCGGCCACCAGCCAGGCGAAAATCTTCGGCCAACCGACGTTACCGACTTCGAACATCGGCGCTGGCAGTCGCGCCACCAACTCGCCCATGCCGCCGACCTGGCTCAAGGCAAAACCCAAGGCGAGGATGATCCCGGCGTACATCATCAATGCGTGCAAGACATTGGTATAGATCACCGAGCGCATGCCACCGATGCCGACGTACAGCACCGAAACAATACCGACGATGATGATTGCCGACGTCCGCTCGATGCCCAGCAAGGTCGCCAGCACTGCCCCGCCGCTGGCATAAATCGAGACCGCAACGATCGATAGCGCGCAGATCATGATCACTGACGTGGCAAAGCGTACCGGCTCGCCGTAAGTGCGGGCCAGCGCCCCGGAAATGGTGTTCTCGCCGAGGTCCTTGTACTTCTTCGCCAACAGCATGGAGAAGATCACGAACCCGACGCCCAGGGCCGCGATGTTCCAGGCGGCGGAAATGCCATAGGTGTAGCCCGCCTGGGCTGTACCAATGCTCGCGGTGGTGCCGATGAACTCGGACATCATCAGAAAACCGATCAGCACCGCCGGGAAGTCCTTGCCTCCTGTTGTAAAGTTTTTTGCGCTTTGTGTAGAGCGTCGAACCCACAAACTGATCAACGCCAAGACCACCATGTAGGCGGCGACGATGGTTAGTACCAGCCAGCTAGAAGCCATAAGTGGAACTCCGATTTTTATATTTATTGGACGGATTTCGGTGCAGCCGATCTCACCCTAAGAGCCTCGCTACAGGTTTTCCATTAACGAATATTGATGCGCCCTATCAGTTTCAATGAAGGGGCGGCAGGCCCTGCTGCGCAGGGGCGCACGCCGTTACCGACGTGCTCCCGGGCCTGCTCGCCGGTACGCATTTACTCGCCGGTGAACACTGCCGCACGCTTGCTGTGAAACGCTTCCACGCCTTCCTTGAAGTCCTTGGAGCTACGCAGGCGGCTGTAGCAGTGACCTTCCATTTCGATCGCGACAGTCAGCGGCGCATCTTCGTTGTCGTTGATCAGTTTTTTTGCCGTGCGCTGAGCCAGCGGCGAGAAGCGACGCAGCTCATCGACCAAGGCATCGACGGTGCTTTCCAGTTCGGTGTCCGGCACGACCTCGGTAGCGATACCCCAGGCATAGGCCTGGTCGCCCGTGATGCGTTTGGCGCGCATTACCATGTGCTTGGTGCGGGTGATGCCGATGATTTTCTGCAAGCGCGCGGAGCCACCCGAGCCCGGGATCTGACCCAGGTTCTGCTCAGGCAAGGCGTAGCGCGTGGTTTGCGACGCAATGCGGAAATCGCAGGCCAGGGACAGTTCGAAACCGACGCCGAAGGTGTAACCACGGTTGGCCACGATCACCGGTTTTTCGCAACGTGCCGGTGCCGCGACGTTCCAGGCCAGCTTGGAAACGTGCTCTGGCGACGCTTCAAGAAAACCCTTGATGTCGCCGCCGCTGGAGAAGTGTTCACCCACCGAGCGCAGCACGATGACGCGCACGTCCTTGTGTGCATCGAGGGCTTCGAAGACCAGGCGCAGCTGATCGCGCTGTCCCATGGAAATGACGTTCAACGGCGCCCGGTTGAGGATGATGTCGGCGCGCTCGCGGGACACATCGACTTCTACCTGGAAGCCATCGAATTGAGTCTCGAGAAATTGCTGGATCGATTGTTGTTGCATGGGAGTGTCCTCTGGATGATTAGCTGATGGCCTTCAAGGCCTGTTCCTGGAATTGGGCCAGCAGCACGCGCCGCAGCACCTTGCCAACGGGAGATTTTGGAATCTGGTCGATGAACTGGTAACGCCGTGGCCGCTTGAATTTGGCCAGGCCCGAAGCAATGCAATGGGCATCGAGGTCGCATTCCGAGACTTCGGCGCGCAGCTTGATGAACGCGGCAATGATCTTGCCCCACTGCTCGTCGGGCAGGCCGACCACCACCACTTCTTCCACTGCCGGGTGCAGGGAGAGCATGTTTTCGATTTCCGCCGGGCTGACGTTTTCGCCGCCGGTGATGATCAAGTCATCGACCCGACCCGTAACGAACAGATCGCCCTCCAGATCGAAGTAGCCGATGTCACCGGTGAAATACCATCCGTCACGCAACGCCTTGGCGGTCGCTTCGGGGCGGTTGAGGTAGCCTTCGAACGCCTCGTCACTCGCCAGGTCGGCGATGATCTGGCCCTCCTCCAACGGATTGGCCTGCACGTCTGCCGTTTCTGCATCGAGCGGCACCACGCGCACTCGCTGGTTCATTGCACTACGCCCTGACGAACCGGGTTTGCGGCTGGCTTGCTGGTCGATGGTGAAGGTGTAGATTTCCGAGCTGCCGTAATGATTGACGAACAATTGCGGCTGGAACGCCGCCTCGACGCGACGCATCAAGCCGTCGCTCATCGGCGCACCGGCAAAGCCGATTTTCTCCACACTGGCGACTCGCTCGCGGGCGAAGGCCGGGTGTTCGATGAGCATGTGGTAGAGCGTCGGCACCAGGTACAGGTTGCTGACTTTTTCCCGCTCGATGGCCTGCAGCGTGGCTTCGACGTCGAACTTCGGCACACAGACAAAATGTCCGTCGATCAGCGCCATGGACAACAACGAACGCACGCCCATCGTGTGATAAAGCGGCATGACTCCCAGCGTGCACTCGCTCTGGCGGTAAAGGTTTTGCGCTACGTGGGCAACCGCCGCGGCGCGTTCGCATCGGTGGCGACGCAGCACGCCCTTGGGCTTGCTGGTGGTGCCGGAGGTGTACAGCAGCAGTGAAAAGTCTTCGGCGTTGGCCTGCAGAATGATTGCCGCAGGCGCTTGCGAACACAGTTCCTCGAAACTCAGGTCGGAGTCGGCGGCACGCAGACCGGCGGCGATCCGTGGCAGCCTTGTGGCGGCGCTGCAACCGGCTACGGCGGCCACGGTCGCGTCGTCGTAGGCCAACGCGCGGATTTGCGCATCTTCGATGCAGTAGCCCAGCTCATCGGCAGTCGAACGCCAGTTCAACGGGGTCATGACGATGCCCGCAAACTGACAGGCCCAATGCAGGGTCGCCATTTGCCAGCGGTTCTGCATCGCTACCAGCATTCGGTCGCCGCGTTGCAGCCCCAGGCGTTGCAAGCCCCTGGCTGCGCTCTGGATATCGACGAACCAGTCTTCATAGGTTTTCTTCAATGCACCGTCACTGACCGCCACGGCGTACGGTCGGCGTTCAACGGCTGCGAGGAAGCTGCGTCCGAGATCGAACATTTTTGTTATACCCCTTTGTTCGTTTGGCGCTGGGCGGCGACTTCGAGCACGGCCTGGACGATGCCGGTGTAGCCCGTGCAGCGACATAGATGCCCCGAAAGCATGTCGCGTACCTGGGTCTCGTCCGGGTTGGGTACCCGTTCGAGGAAATCCACGCAGGACATGAGAATGCCCGCAGTGCAAAAGCCGCACTGCAAGGCGTGATGACGGCGAAAAGCTTGTTGCAGGTCGCTCAGTGTGTCGTCGTCGGCCAGGGACTCGACGGTCTCGATACGCCGCTCGTGCCCCTGTACCGCGAGCATCAGGCAGGAACGCATGGCGACTCCGTCCACCAGCACCGTGCAGGCACCGCAGACACCGTGTTCGCATCCGACATGGACACCGGTGGCACCGAGGTCGTGGCGCAGGAAGTCGCAGAGTTGGGTGCGCGGCTCGGCCAGCGCTTCGCGGGAGCGGCCATTGAGTTCCAGGCGAATCGGAAAGGTTTGGTCGGCAGTTACACGCATGTCAGGCTCCTTCGATCAGCTGATGACCCAGCTCGCGAATCAGTTGGCGGCGATAGGCAGCACTGGCCTGCACGTCGTCTTGTGCATCGAGCGACCAGGCGGTTTGATTGAGCGCGTCGGGCAGCGCCGCACCACGTGGCAGACTGCGACGTTGCGGACGGTCGGCGACCCCGCCGATGCCGAGTTCGACCTGGTCCGTGCCGATGGCCGCGGCCAGGGAAACAATGGCGAAGTCACCGTGGCGCATGGCGATTTCACGGAAGCGATAGGTGATGCCTTCGCGCTTGAGCGGAAAGCGCACCTCGACGACCAGTTCATCCGCACGCTTGTCGGTGGTGAGAATGCCCTGGAAGAAGTCGGCAGCCTTGACGATGCGCTTGCCTTTTTTCGACTCCAGGACGATTTCGCCGCCCAGCGTCACAAGGCACAGTGGCAACTCGGCGCTGGGGTCGGCATGAGCCACCGAGCCACAGACGGTGCCGCGATTGCGCGTCTGGAAGTGACCGATCCAGGGCATGGCCAGTGCCAATAAAGGCACCTCGTCCATCAGGCTCGAACGCGCCAGCAACTGCGCCTGTCGCACCCCGGCACCGACAGCCAGGCAATCGTTGCGCAGCTCGATATAGGCCAGCTCATCCACATGATTGATATCGATCAGCAATTTTGGTTGAGCCAGGCGCATGTTCAGCACCGCCATCAGCGATTGGCCACCGGCGATGATGCGAGCTTCCTGGCCGTACTCGGCGAGCAACTCAACCACCTGACGACGGGTGTCAGCCCGAACGTAATCGAAAGCCGCCGGTTTCATTGCGCACCTCCCTTGCCAAACAGCACGCCGAGCGAGGCACGCAGCCGCGCCCACCAACCGGTGGAGATGGCTTGGCCGCTGACCCGTTGCGACAGGCGAGTAAATATTTGTCCGATGATCACTTTCGAGGCCCCTTGCAACATTCGGCCGCCGACTGCGGCGACTTTGCCGCTGACCGCCACCTGGTATTGGTATTCCAGGCGTGTGTGGCCATTTTCCAGTTCAACGAAACGCACCTGGGCCTGGCCTTGGGCCGATCCCATGGAGCTGCTGCCGGATCCCGACAGACGCAACGAATGCGGCGGGTCCAGATCACTCAGGGCAACCTTGGCCTCGAAGCGCGCGCGGATCATGCCGACGCCGACGGTGACGTCTGCGCGGTAACGGTTTTCGCCTTCGAGCACGAGGTCGTGGCAACCGGGAATGATCGCCGCCAGCGTCTGCGGGTCGAGCAAGGTATCGAACACCTGTTGCGGCGAGGCAGGAATCACCACCGAGTCGTTGGCCCGCAGTGCCGGTCCACCGGCGGCTGCGTCGAGGTTGTCATCGGCTTCCATACCGGCGGGCCGTGGCGGTTCGTCGATGCCAATGAGCGTGCGTACTTTCGATGGCGTCAGTGGCAGACGGATGTCCGAGCGACCGAGAGCGTCGGCCACCGCGTTGGCGATGCACACCGGCGTGCTCATATTGTTGCCCTCGCCCACACCCTTGGCGCCCAATGGGGTGAAGGGCGATGGCGTTTCCATATGCAGGATCACCGGTTCGATCACTTCCGGTGCGGTCGGCACCAGGTAATCGGCGAAGGTCCCGGAGAGGAAGCTGCCGTCCTCGCCATAGGCGAACTCTTCCATCAGCGCCGCGCCGAGGCCCTGGGTGAAGCCACCACGAATCTGTCCATCGACCAGTGCCGGGTTGAGCAGGCGGCCGGCGTCATGGCAGGTGACGTAGCGATCGATGTGGATCTCGCCGGTCATGCGGTCGATTTCCAGACCACAGATGTCGAAGACAAAGCCGTAGCACAGTGAGCTATTGACCTGATCCTGGTCGTCCGGCGCCACCAGTTGCGGCGGGCTCCAGAAGGCGGTTTCGCGCAGGCCGCCGCTTTCACCTTCCGGCAGCAGGCCCGGCGACCAGTGGGTCGCACCGGCAATCCGATGGAATGGCGCCACCGCCCCGCCATTGACCACAAAAATCTTGCCGCCGGCGAAACGAATATCTTCGGGACTGGCCTGCAACTGCTCGGCGGCAATTGCGGCGAGGCGATCGCGGATCTTCAGCGCGGCCTTGTAGACGGCACCGGCCACAGCGCCGGCGAAGCGGCTGGAATAGTTGCCCGAGGCAATCGACCAGGCGTCCTTCTGGGTATCCAGTTCGACGTTGACCACGATGGATTCCAGCGCCACCCCCAGCACTTCGGCGACGACCTGAGCGACAGTGGTTTGATGGCCCTGCCCCTGCGGTGCCGAGGACACGTGCACACTGACGTCACCCAATGGGCCGACGTTGATGGTGGCGGTTGCGACAGCACCGTTTTTCGGACCGGCCTTGCGCCGCTCTTCGGGTGTCATCGCGGTAGTGATGTAGCCCATGTTGGAAATCGAGGGTTCGATCACGGCGGCATAACCAATGCCATAGATTCGGCCTTCGGCACGGGCCTGATCACGACGCTTGAGCAACTCGTCGAGACCGCCATCAGCGACTGCCAAGGCAATGCCTGCCTGGTAATTGCCGGAGTCGAGCAACGCACCGGCGGCCGCGCGATAAGGGAAGGCATCGGCCGGCACCAGGTTACGGCGAATCACGTCCAACGGATCGAGTTGCAACTGCACGGCGATGTGTTGCAGCAGCCGCTCCAAGGCGAAATACACCTGCGGGCCACCGAAACCACGGTTCAGGCCGGAAGGGGTTTTGTTGGTCAGCACCACGCGGTTGCGCACTTGCAAATTGCGGATCGCGTAGGCCCCCGTCAGGTTGCCGTGCATGCGGTAGAACGTTGCCGGTTCGGGCGCTCTCAGGTAGGCACCACAGTCGTCGATCTGGTCATAACGCAACGCGGTGATACGGCCATCGGCTTCTACCGCCGCTTCAATCTCGGTCACCCGATTGGTCGCAGAAGAAGCCCCTTGAAGATGTTCCAGACGGTCCTCGACCCACTTCACCGGTGCGCCGACTTTGCGTGACGCCAGGCCCATCATCACGACGTAAGGGAACACGCCTTGCTTGATGCCAAAGCTGCCGCCGGAATCTTTCGGTGTGCGCAAACGCAAGCGGTTGCCAGGCACATTCAGTGCCCGGGCCATGACCGTGTGCAACGCATAGGGACCCTGGAAATTGGCCAGCACGTCATAGATGCCAGTGGCGCGCTCGTACTGAGCCAGCACCACATAGCATTCAATGGGTGTGCAGGAACTGCGCGGAAACTTCACTTTGAGCGAGACCTTGTGCGGCGCCTGCTCGAACGCCTGTTCCGGCTCGCCATAGCGAAAGTGCCGTTCGTTGACCACGTTGCTGCCGACCGCTTCGTGCAGGATCGGCGCCTGTTCGGCGGTGGCCAGTTCAGGATCGATGATCGGCGACAGCCGCTCGTATTCAACGCGCACACCTTCGATGGCGTCCTCCGCCAGATAGCGGCTCTCAGCGATCACCACGGCCACCGGCTCTCCGACATAACGCACCTTGTCGACGGCGACGCACCAGTGCTCCATCGGCTGACGTACACCTACCGGGAAAGGCAGCGCCCAGCGTTTGACGTCTTCGCCGACCAGCACGCCGTGCACGCCTTTCATCAGCAGCGCTTTGGAGAAGTCCACCGAGGTGATCCGCGCATGAGCGTGGGGCGAACGGATGATCGCCGCATGCAGCGTACCCGGAGGAATGGCAGCGTCATCGGCATAGCAGCCGAGGCCGCGCAACAATGCGGCGTCCTCGACCCGGGCCTGGCGGGCGCCGATGTGGCCGGTCTGGCTTTCGGTAGCAGGTTGGAAACTAGTCATTTTTTCGCGGCTCTTGTTGTTTTGCAGCGCGATAGCGTTAGAGCCGAGTGTGTGAGAAAGGCGCAGGGAGCGCCTTGCCTGGGGAGATGGAGTTCTGCGCCAGGGTCTGAAAATTTGCCTTAGCGTCTGATTTTCAGGATGGGGACCGGCCAGGCTAGCCGGTCAGGGATAGGCAAGCGGGATGACACAGGAACGCTTCGATTTCTGCACAGGGCATCGGTTTGGCAAAGTAATACCCCTGGAAGACATCGCAGTGACTGCCCGTCAGGAAATCCACTTGGGACGCCGTTTCCACCCCTTCGGCGACCACCGTCAGGCTCAGGTGGTGTGCCATGGAGATGATGCCCTGAGTGATGGCGGCATCATGACGATCAGTGCTGATTTCCTGAATGAACGAGCGGTCGATCTTGATCTTGTCTATGGGCAAACGCTTGAGGTAGCTGAGGCTGGAAAAACCGGTGCCGAAATCATCCAGGGCAATGCGCACCCCGAGCGCCTTGAGCCGGTGCAACGTGTCGATCGCCTGTTCAGCGTTATGCAACAGAATCGACTCGGTGATCTCCAGCTCCAGCTGCTCACGCCCCAGACCATATTTCTCCAGGGCGGCTTGGACACACTGGACGAAATTGCCACGCTGAAAATGCATCGGCGAAATATTCACCGCCATCGAAATGCCCGTGATGCCCTGCTCGCCTAGCTGGCGCAGATGCGCGCACGCCGTATCGAGCACCCAAAGGCTCAGCGGGATGATCTGGCCACTGTCCTCTGCCACCGGCACAAACACCGCCGGTGAGATAAATCCCTTTTCCGGGTGCTCCCAGCGCAGTAACGCTTCGATCCCGACCACCCGTCCCGTGCGCGCGTCTATCTGCGGTTGATAATGCAGCTTGAACGACTGGGTTTCGATAGCCTTTTGCAGGTCATTGCGCAGGCTCGCATGCTCACAAACGCGCTGATTCAGATCGCTGGTGTACCACTGAAAGTTGTTGCGCCCGTGCTGCTTGGCCTTGTACATGGCCATGTCAGCCTGCTGGATCAGCTGCATCGGCTGCTCGATGTAGCCATCGCTCAGGGTGATGCCGACACTTGCACTCACATGCAGGTCAATGCCCTGGATGCAGTAGGGTCTGGCAATGCTGGCCATCAAGCGCTCGGCCACCGGTACAACGTCCTCATCACGAAGCAGGTCCGGCAGCAGCACGATAAATTCATCACCGCCCATGCGCACGATGGTATCGCCGGGACGAACCTGCTGGGTCATGCGCTGCGCCACCTCGATCAGCACCTGATCGCCGAAGTAGTGCCCGATCGAATCGTTGATGGATTTGAATCCATCCAGATCGATGCACATTACCGCCAGACGACGCTTGCGCCGACGACTGATGTGACAATCCAGAATCAGCCGGTCTTCAAGCGAAACACGATTAAGCAAACCGGTCAGCCGGTCATGGCTGGCGTTGAAGCTCAGTTGGCGCTCGTAATGCTTCTGCTCGCTGATGTCCCGGGCTATGCCAAACACCCCGACGATCTCGCCGTTGACCATGATCGGCAGGTTAGAGATGTCCAGGGTCAGCAGTTTTTCACTCTCGTCGAATACCCGTGCCTCGAAACGTTGAGGTTCTCCGGCGCGGGCTGCGGAAAAATGCTGAGAGACCCGTTGCAGGTCTTCTTCGAGCACCAGATGGGAAAAGTGATGGCCAATGAAATCGGTTGCAGTCTGCGGTTTGAGCTTCAGGCCTGCAGGATTCACACTCTGGATGTTGCCGGCCAGATCGAGGGCGAACACCGGGTTGGGGTTGTAGGTGAACAATGAGCGAAAACGCTGTTCGCTGGCCTCCAGCCGTTGGCCGTCACGCTCATGGCGGATCGCAACGACTGCCAGTTGGGCTGCAAAGGCCAGTCGTTGAATCTGCGCCTCGTCCGGCGCATTGACGCGGTTCTGGTACAGGGCAAATGTACCCAACACGTTGCCTTGATGGGAGAGCAAAGGCACCGACCAGCAGGAGCGCAGGTTATGCCCCAGCGCCAGGCTGCGGAAACGCTCCCAGTTCGGGTCCCGGGCGATGTCTTCGGTGACCACAAGCTCGCGCCGGAACGCTGCGGCGCCGCAGGTTCCTTCCCGGGGACCAATGGCCATTCCATGAATCGCGTCACTGTATTCGACCGGCAGGCCGGGCGCCGCGCCGCTCAGCAAGTGTGTGCCCGCGGCATCAGTGAGCAGGATAGAGCAGAAGGTTTCGGGGGCCTGTGCGTCGAGCATCTGGCAAATGGCGCAGAGGATGTCGCCCAGATGATGGTCGGTCGCGATCATGCCGAGAATGTCACGTTGCGACTCGGCAAGTGTCTTGCTGTGAGAGCTAGGACGAGTATTCACGATTGTTCCTGAAGACTCTCGAGGTCGTCCGTCTTCAGAGAGCCTGAAATAGTGGGCGGCCGATCACTGTCCACTAGTGCGTCGGACGCGCACTCTATAGAGCAGCGACTCGCTAAAAAAAGACTCAGATCCAACATAAAAAACCGTATCAGATGACCGCCGTCTGGCTGACTTCGCTTTCTCGACGTGCGGCACTTTCTCGGCCAAGGCGAGGCCGCTGGCGCCAACGCGCACCAAGCGACAGACGGCCGTCCTGCTTAACATCCTGCGATCCTGTGCATTCCTTTGCGACTCAATGAAGTTGCCGTTGCCTCTGTAGTTCCCGCTTCAACCAGATGCTTGCCGGTTCTACACCTTGCGAACATCGAACCTCATAATTGCGTCCACTTATACTGCTTTTAGTGGCTGCAAGATCAATGAAGTCTTCTGCACTGTTCAACATGTTCTTGCCTTCGAGGTAATCCAGCTTCTTCTCCAGGTGCGCCCGAGCGCGGGGACCTGGGTATTCGCTTCCATTGCGCACAAACTGACACTCACTGCGTTCGACAAAATCCAGCAAGGCCTTTATCTCTCGAGTGGTTTGAGGTGTGACTTGAGCCTGCACACCCGTGACGATTGCGACGAGGCTGATACCCGCAGCCATCATCAATTGGCTGATAAGCCGCGCCGTGCCACCTACCCACATCCGCATGATTCATCCTGGTCACGAAAGTAAAATGAAGGGAGTGACCTCCAGTATTTTCTCGCTATAACATTTTCTCCAGCCCGATATTGCTGCTGAGCCACGAACTGAAGCGTCGCCACCACCCCCCCGGCTCAGTGGTCAACGTATGTTGTTTGCCGTCATCCTCGGTGACCCAGACCAGCTGTGTATTTTCCAGCAGGACATGATAACTGAGAGGGGGTGCCATGCCTTCCAGGGCCAGTTCGCGCACCCGTCCGGCGAGTTGCGGGTTATCCACCAACACCCCGACTTCGGTGTTCCACAATAATGAGCGCGAATCGAAGTTGTACGAACCAATGAAAGCTTTCTGCTGGTCGAAAATCATCGCTTTGCTGTGCAGGCTGGAATCGGAACTATTGGAGGATCCGTTGTGAAAAAGGTGTGGTCCGTTGTCGCTGTCTCCATTGTCGCCGGACTGGCGGCGTAATTCGAACAACTGCACACCATGCTTGAGCAAGGTTTTGCGATAAGGGGCATAGCCACCGTGCGCGGCAGGCACATCGGTGGCTTCCAGTGAATTAGTCAGCAAGCTGATCGACACGCCAGCGTCGGCACGACGGGTCAAGTACAGCAACCCCGGTTGGCCGGGCACCATGTAGGCAGAAACCAATATCAGCTCCTTGGTGACCCCGTTAAGCTCAGGTGCCAACTGGGTGGTCAACAGCAAGTGCGGGGCTGGTTCGCCCTTCGACAAAACCTTACTCGGTGCATCCCACATCGCCTGGTTCCAGGCCCAGATCAGCTCGCGGCGCCAGTCAGGCAGGCGCGGGTGAGTGGTGTAGGTCATCAACTGCTGGTACAGAGCAGGATTCTGTTTACGCGTTTCCTCGAGGGATTCGTCCAGTCGGGTCCGGGTATTTTTCAGGTCCCTGGTGGTTAGCCGGGTCGAGAGAAACTGCTCGATCGGCTTGCTCAGGGCACTGTTCCAGTACTGGTCAAAACTATGACCCAACTGTTCTGCAACCGGGCCGACACTGAGCATGTCAATGTCGGTGAAATTCTTGTTGGGCTCGGCATCGAAATACTCGTCCCCCAAATTGCGCCCTCCGACGATTGCCACGCTGTTGTCCACCACCCACAATTTATTGTGCATGCGCCGGTGTTGCTGCGACAGGTTCAACAGCCGGCCCATTGTTCGCGTCACGACAGTGCTGCGGCCCAAATGCAGTGGATTGAACACGCGGACCTGAATCTGCGGGTGGGCAGCCAGCGTCGCAATGATTCGTTCCAAGTCATCGCTGGTCGTGTCATCGAGCAAAATCCGCACACGGACTCCCCGGTCGGCGGCTTCGAGCAGCTCGCTCACCAGTATCCGCGTAGTGATACCGTCGTGGACGATGTAATACTGCAAGTCGAGGCTGCTTTGGGCGTTACGGATCAGCTCGGCGCGGGCTGTGAAAGCCTCTGCACTATCGGATAGCAAGCGAAAGCCCGATTGGCCCTGATGGGGGGCTACCTGGGCCTGAATAGAACGACCGAATGCCGAATCCCTCGCAGGCAACGCCTGACTGGGTTCGTGAGGGACATTGAGTGTCGTGCAGCCACCCGATAGCAAGGCGAGTAACAGGAGAGCTGGCAGCGGCTGTTTGATTCTCACGGAACGTACACCGGGTGCTGGCGATCAGGGATGCCGGATCCCGCAGAATGGACAGTGGGTATCCATCAGCATTCGGGTCGTATCGACCTTGCACACTGTTTCTTCGATCTGCAGTGTTGTTTTTGGAGCGTAGTTCATCCGCTGGCGATTGAAGTATTTGCCTCAGGCGAAAAAGATCGCACCGTCAGCAGTCGGTAAGAAACAAACTGACTGCCAAAGATTATGAAAATGACACCGCGACGCATTTTCGTACTCACTCTCTTCATTCAGAAGCTGGCGTCGAAGCCACAGCAGTGGTTAATCCGACGCTTGAGCCAATAGAGGAAAAAGGCAACGCCTTTTGTTGAACAGATCGACCCATTGCTTCTTCAGATTGCCTTAAGGCTTGGCAGGCAGGGTACTGGCTCTTTCGAAGCATCCATCTGTCGAGGCCACCATGACACGCCACTCAACGCCACAGCACTACGGACAACTGACGATCACCCTGCACTGGCTAATGCTGCTGTTGTTTCTCGGTGTATACGCTTGTATCGAAATCAAGGGGTTGATGCCACGCGGTGGCCATTTGAGGAGTTTTTTTCTGGGGCTGCATGGATTGTTCGGCCTGAGCATCTTCGCCCTCGTCTGGGTTCGTCTGCTCGCACGCCGTCTTGCGCCGCGCCCGCCTATCGCACCGGCTTTGCCCGCCTGGCAAACCGGCATGTCACACTTGATGCATACGATGCTGTACATACTGATGATCGCCACACCCCTATTGGCTTGGCTGCTGCTATCGGCAGAAGGCAAACCGATGCCCTATTTCGGTTTTTTCCTGCCCTCGCCGATAGAAGTTGATCCGTCATTGGCCAAGCAGTTCAAGCACTGGCACGAACTGCTTGGGAGCACCGGTTATTGGTTGATCGGACTGCACGCGGCGACCGGGTTGATTCATCATTACTGGGTGGGTGACAACACGTTGATCCGCATCCTGCCCAGACGTTGATTCAGCGCCAATCCAGATAGCGAAACAGCTCCTCTTCCTGATCAAAATGCATTCGCACAAGCGTATCCAGCCGAATCAACTGGTGCTGAATCTCATCTGCCGATGCCGTTTCGGGGGCGGCACAGAAGTCACGGCTCATGCGCGCCAGCAGATGGATCAGGCGAAAGATCTCCCGGTGTGCGTGGCTCATGGCTGACATGGGATCCTCGCCTGGCATGCTTTGCGTCAGTTGCGGATACAGTGTGTTTTCGTCTTCACGTTCATGGCGTGCCAGGGTTGTTTGCAGCTTGTTGACCAGCGCCTGCAAATCCGACTGTGCTTGTGCCAATGGACGCCGGGCAAAATCAATGGCCAGTTGATGCAGGTCGCTGAGTACTGAAGACAATGCCTTGTGCTCGTCCTGCAGGTGATCGATCTGTTGCGCTGCCAGCCTTTGTTGGCGCACTCCGCGCAGCGGCCCCAATGCACGCAAGGCGTTGATGATGATCGCCACATCGATGCCCTCTTGCACAACGGCACCGATAAGCGGCGGCAGATAACCCAAAGCCGCCACCACCATGGCCAGCAACGACATGCCCATGCCGACCAGCACACCCTGGCGGGCGATGTGGCGGGTTTGGCGGGCAATGTCCAATGCCTCCACCAGACGATCGAGACGGTCTACCAGCAGCACCACACCCGCGGCTTGTGCAGAAGCCGTGGCACCACTGGCCCCCATGGCCACGCCGACGTTGGCCGCCGCCAACGCGGGGGCATCATTGATGCCATCGCCGACCATCAAGGTGCTGGCGCGCAAACACCCTTCCTGCACCGCTCGCACTTTGTCCTCGGGAATCAGCCCTGCTCGCAGCTCGTCAATCCCGGCGGACAGCGCAACCATTTCGGCGGTTTCCAGGCGATCGCCAGTGAGCATGACGATCCTCTCTATGCCCCTGGCGCGCAGGCGGCGCAGGGTTTGCGGCGTTTCGCGACGCACGTTGTCCGAAAACACCAGCAGGCCGGCAAGTTCTCCATCCACGTCAATAAAGCTTCCACTGCACGCCAGGTAATCCATATGGCGTAACATGGCTGCACCCCAATCGGATGCAGGTGCGTCGGCATGAGCAAAAGACAACGTGCCGAAACGCACCCGCCTGCCATCGACCACCCCGCAAAGGCCGGCGCCCGGACTCTCATCCACCTGTCGGGGGATGCTCAGAGGCAATTGACGCTGGTGCGCGGCGTCGACAATGGCCTGGCAGATGGGGTGCGTCGAGGCCTGCGCCAGCGAAGCGGCCAGGCCAAGCAAACCCAGGGGGTCGGCAAGTCCATTGACCTCGATTGATTGCAGACGGGCATGGCCGCTGGTCAGTGTTCCGGTCTTGTCGAGAAACACCTGTTTGACACCGGCCAACGCCTCCAGGGTCGCGCCGTCCTTGATCAGTATTCCGCGCCGCGCCGCCCTCGAAATACCTGACATGATCGAAATCGGTACTGCCAGTATCAACGGACACGGCGTGGCCACCACCAATACCGCCAGCGCTCGCAAGGGATCGCCACTCAGTTGCCAGGCCGCTGCGGCAATCAGCAAGGTCAACGGGATGAAGAACAACGCATAACGGTCGGCCAAGCGCACGAATGGCGCGCGTGAACGTCGCGCCTCCTCGGCCAGCCGAACGATCCCGGCATAGGTGCTCTGTGCGGCCGTTCGCGTGGCGCTCAGCAGGAGGGGTGCACCGACATTGGAAACACCACTGTGCAGTTGCTCGCCTTCTCGACGAGTGACGGGCAACGATTCGCCGCTGAGTGCCGATTCATCCAGTTCGGCGGTGGGGCTCAGCAGGCGCCCGTCGACCGGTACCACCTCCCCCAGGCGCACCAGCAATGTTTGATTGGGCTGGATCTGTTCTACGGGGATCTCGCGCAACCCGCCCGCCTCCTGCAACCAGGCAAAACGTGGCGCCCGGTCGATGAGGGCACGAAGCTCACGTTCGGCGCGTTGGCTGGTAAAAAACTCCAGGGTACGTCCGCTTGCGAGCATCAAGGCAATCACCGCTGCCACCAGTGTCTGCGCAAAGGCCAGGGCGGCGGTGATCGACAGCAACGCGATCATGTCTACACCGGCCTCGCGCCGGGCCAGACGCCTGACGATCTCGACCAACAGTACCAAGGCCATCACCACGCTTCCTGCGGCCCAGCACATCGACGCCCAGTCCGGTCTTTGCCAAAGGTGTGCAACACCCCCCGCCAGCAGCGTCATGGCGCTGAGCAGGAGCAGCGCGGGATCCAGCCATTTACTGAACATGGAGGTGATTTCCTCGAAGGGCAATTCACGTTGTCGAAGCAAAAACGCCCGCGGCCCATTGAGGTAAAGCTTAGGTCTCGATTGTCTATCGTGTCCGTTTTGGTTGATGGACAGAGGCCTTGGCCAGTGACGAGGTGACAGCGGTATCGGAGCAAACCGTTTTTGCCCTCTTTCTGATTTATATCAAGCGAGTTTTGGGCATTCCCATGGACATTAGAGTCAGCGTTCGCACCATCGCATGGGGTGAATGACGCTGGCTTTGAAAGGTCAGCGCCGGGTTGATTTTTTCAGGGCGGACGGGTGTACGGACTGTTTTGAGCCTGCCCTTTAACCAAGAGGAGTCGTGAAAAATGAGCAATTCCGTGAAAAAAATGCCGATCCAGACCGAAGACAAATCAAGCCAGCATCCAGCGACCTCAGACTTTTGGCGGCCCCTGGAAAAACTGCGGCAACAGGTCGATCACCTGTTCGACGAGTTCAATCGCGGTTCTGGGCTATCGCCCTTCAGCCGTGGGTTGTTTGATGTCGAGCCCTTCTGGCGGCGCGAACTGAGCGGCCATGGCCTGCCTGCCGTGGACATCACCGAGAAAGACAAGAGCTTCGAAATCACTGCCGAACTCCCCGGCATGGATCAAAAGAACATCGAGCTCAAACTGTCCAACGGCAACCTGATCATCAAGGGGGAAAAGAAAGAGGACAAGGAGGAGAAAAGTAAGGGCTATCATCTTAGCGAACGTCACTATGGTTCCTTCGAGCGCACGTTCAGCCTGCCCAAAGGGGTCGATGCCGAGAAGATCGAAGCGAGTTTCAGCAAAGGCGTGCTGAGCATCTCGTTGCCGAAAAAGCCCGAAGCCATGAAGGCCGACAAGGTCGTGCCGATCAAGGCCGATTGACCGCGTAGCTGCCCCCCTGCCGGGAAACCGGCCGGGGGGTTTGTTCTTCGGTCGCTTGACCACGACCCTTGTACGCCAGTGCATCAGGATTGGCGTAAGCTGAGCGTGAATACACCTTCATCCGGCGGTTGCCTCCGAGGTCACGGTACATGCGCTTTCTTTTCGAAGTTTCAGGTAAGGCGCATTTCCTATCCCGCCTCCAAGGAGCCGCTGCATGCTGACCCTGCCCCCGCTTCTTTTTGCCCTCAAAGGCACTGAAATCTACGCCGGCCGCGTCGCTCAACGGCTTGGTTGCCAACTGGCACGCCACGAAGAGCGTGACTACGAAGACGGCGAACATAAATGCCGCCCGCTGGATCCGGTTGGCGGTCGTGACGTCGTGGTGTTCCATTCCTTGTATGGGGATGGCCAACAGAGCGCAAACGATAAGCTGTGTCGCTTGCTGTTCTTCTGCGGTGCGCTCAAGGATGCCGACGCTCGTCATGTGCAAGTGGTGACGCCCTACTTGTGCTACGGGCGCAAGGATCGCCGCAACCAGCCTCAGGACCCGACCATAACGCGTTATGTAGCCGCCCTTATTGAAGCCAGTGGCGTGGATCGCCTGATCGCCCTGGACGTGCACAATCCGGCAGCGTTTGACAACGCCTTCCGCATTCCAACCAGGAACCTGCAGTGCACCGAATTGTTCGCCGGGCATTTCGCCGGGCTGGTCGACGACGCCGAAGTGGTTGCGGTTTCCCCCGACTCAGGGGGTAGCAAGCGCGCCGAGCAGTTTCGTCAAGCCCTGGAACGGCAACTGGGGCGTCCGGTTGGCAGTGCCCTGATGGAAAAGCACCGCGATCACGCCACGCTGACGGGCACTCTCTTGATCGGTGAAGTCTCAGGCAAGACAGCCATTGTTTTCGACGACCTGATCAGCACGGGTGAAACGCTGACGCATGCCGGCCTCGCCTGCCAAACGGCGGGTGCCGCCCGACTGTTCGCAGCCGCTACCCATGGTTTGTTTACCGCAGGCAGTCGGCTGTTCGACCGGCCTCTTTTTGAACACATTGCGATCGCTGACTCCGTGCCGCCGTTTCGCCTGCCACCTGACTGCGCCACGCGTCACCTGCAGATACTCGACAGCACGACCCTGACCGCCGCCTTGCTGGCGGAAAATGCTGCCTTTGATCCTGCCTGAGCATTTGCCCGCCCCACCAGGCGAGCGGAACCCCGAGACGACTTCAAACCGCCAGTACGCTGCAGGGCACTTGATACAGGATATGTTCGGTCGTACTGCCCAGAGGGTGCTCCAGGCCTTGGTACTGGGCTCTGCCCATCACAATCACATCCACATGATTCTGGCTGGCGAATTCACTGAGTGCCGTGACGGGGTGACCCAAGACGAAATGCCGGCGGTCGGCGGGCACACCGTATTGCCTGGCGAATGCAAGAAACGACTTTTCCAACGCTTTGCGCACCCCTTTACTCAACGCTGACAGCTTCAAGCTATCGCTCAACTCTTCCAGGTAGTCCTCTGACATTTCATGGGCATAGAGCAAGTGCAATTCGGCATCACACTGGATGGCCAGGCTGGAGGCCTGTTGAATGATGCGGCCGTTGAGTTCGCTGTGCCCAGATTCGCCAGCCGACACGTCCACTGCCGCCACCACCTTGCGGGGCAAGGCGTGACCGGCCCCGCCTACCAGATAAACCGGTACTGGACACTGGTGCAGCAGGCGCCAGTCCAGCGAGTTGAAGAGCGCGCGTTTGAGCACGGATTCCTGTTGAATTTCCTTGATCAACAGGTCGGGCTGTAATTCTGCGACGTATTCCAGAATGCCTTGCTTCATTTCATCAGCCCAGGCCACCTCGCTGGTCACGTCGATTCCTTTGCCGCGCAGTAGTTTTTCCTGATCCTTCAGCCAATCGCGATGGTCCTGCAGGTAACGTTCCCGGGCCTTTTCCCGGTCGCTATCTTCGAGCAGCGACAACAATTTCAACGATGGAACCAGGGCCGCGATATGCAACCCTGCGCCACTGGCCCGGGCCAATGCCGCAGCATGGGTGATGGCCGGAGAATGACCCAAGGCAAGGTGGATGATGAGTAACAACCGTCGATACTGGCTCATGATTCGACTCCGGGGGTGAGGTCGACGCTATCGCGATACTCCGGCACCGACACCGACCACCCAAGTTCCAGGCTGATACGGCGGCGCAGCGCATCCGATGCGTTTGGCTCGCCATGCACCACAAATGTGTGCCTGGGGGGGCGCTTGAAGCCACGCAACCACTGCATGATTTCATCGGCGTCAGCATGCGCCGACAGCGTTTGCATCGGCACCACCTCAGCGTTTATCGGCACCTCCTTGCCATGGATACGCACCGTTCGAGAGCCCGCTACAATTTGAGCCCCCCGAGTGCCACCGGCCTGAAAGCCCGGCATCAACAGCGTGTTAAGCGGATTGGGAGCCAGCGCCTTGAGGTGGTGGACAACGCGCCCTCCGGTCGCCATGCCGCTGGCGGCGATAATGACCGCCGGGGTGCGTTGCTGATCAAGCGCTCTCGAATCCTCGACCGTGCGGACGAATTGCGCCACATGGCACATACCCTCGCAGTCCTCCAGGGATAACCTGTGCTCGCTGCGAAACCGCTGGTACAGGCCCGTGACGTCGGTGGCCATCGGGCTGTTCAGGTAAATGGGAATATCAGGAATCGCACGTTGGCGTTTCAACTGATAAAGGTGGTACATCAGCAATTGGGCGCGTCCCACCGCGAACGATGGCACCAGCGTAATACCGCGGCGCAACGCGGTTCGGTTGATGACCTCAGCCAATTGCTGTTGCGGCGATTCGTCTGGATGTCTACGGTCGCCGTAAGTCGACTCCACCAGCAGGTAATCCGCCTGTTCGACGGTTTGCGCAGCGAACATCAAAGGATCGTCAGGTCTGCCCAAATCCCCTGAAAACACCAAGGTCTGGCTATCGGCAATCACTTCCACCGTCGCTGCCCCCAGAATGTGCCCGGCGCCCCGCAGCTCAATGGTCATGTCAGGGACAATCTGGATACTGTGGTTCAGCTCCACCGGCCGTAACAACTTCAGTGCATGCTCAGCATCTTGCTCGGTGTAAAGCGCCAATGCCGGGCTGTGCTTTGAAAAGCCATGCCGGTTGGCGAACTCAGCCTCTTCTTCCTGCAACCGGCCACTGTCCAGCAGCAGGATTTTCACCAGCTCACAGGTCGCTGGCGTGGCATAGACCGGGCCGCGATAACCATTGCGCACCAGTACGGGCAGATAGCCGCTGTGGTCAAGATGGGCATGGGTCAACACAATGGCGTCGAGGTCGTTGACCGGAAGCTGGAACGGGTCGCGGTTGTGTAATCGCAGTTGCTTGTAGCCCTGGAACAGACCGCAATCGATCAACACATGTTGGTTACGATGTTCCAGTAAGTACTTGCTGCCCGTGACCGTGCCCGCGGCACCCAGAAATGTGATTCGCATGGCCGTTTCCTTGCGCTTGCAGGGGAGCGCTATTGATCGCGCCTTTTGCACCCAGGCAAGTTGATTTTTATCAACTGTGAGCGACAGTGCCCCTTTCAGTCCGGTGGGGGTGATGGCTTGACGATCATCAAACTGCACGGGGCCCTGTTCAATACACGCTCAGCAGTACTGCCAATGAACGGGTCTTTGCCGTAGTGATAAACGGTGCCCAACACCACCACGTCGAATGCATTCTGTTGCGCGAAAAGCACGATGACCTTGTGGGGGATACCGGTCAGCGAGTGTCGGCACGTTTCTTTTATGCAATAGCGCTCAGCAAGCGCTTCGAAGGCTTCTTGCTGCGCATCTTCGATCGCGTCCCTCAAACTGTCATCAAGACTGTCTATCGGCACACTCAATGGTGCATCGCTTATTACAGACCAATGGCTGACGTTGAGTACGTGCAGCGCGGCACCACAGCTTGCCGCCAAGGTAGACGCCACATCGAGTATTCGGTCATTGAGGCCCTGCGTCAGCTCTTCCAGATGGGACAGATCGATCGCTGCGAGGATTTTCAACGGCTTGGGGTGCGCGGCACTGGTCACCAGGTGCAAGTGCGCAGGACATGCGCGCAGCAAGTGCCAGTCCAAAGGTCGATGAAAGGCCCGGTCGAGTGCCGGCACGTAATGAGTATCCTTGATCACCAGATCCGGATGAAAGTCATTCACGTACTCAAGCACATGCGTCAGGCTCGATCTGGCCCAGACTACTTCGGTGGTCACCTGCATGCCGATGCATCGTTTGAAGCGGGCTTGTTGCTCCAGCCACTGCCGATGCACTTGCAGATAACCTTCCCGCGCCTGGGCCATCGCCTCATGGTCGAGCAGACCCGCCATCGCCAGTGCCGGGACATAATCGAACGCGACAATATGCAAAAAGGCACCGGTCGCACAGGCCAGTGCATACGCACGCTCAAACGCCGGGGTAAGGGTCATTTCGCCGGGGGCTATCAACAGAATGCGTTTGAGTTTGAGCATCACGTGCCTCTCCCTGAAACGTTTACTGCAAATGCAGTGACCCAAGTATCGGGCGCTACACATTGGGAGCACTGATTTTTGTCAAATAAATCGCTGGCAGTGCGCCCCTCCCGTGCTCATGGAGAGATTGTTGATTTACCTCAACCATTTTCCTGCGCCCAGGCGTAGAAAAATACTGACCGGCCATCATCGTTCGTCCCTGGTCGATGCCACGACGCAGAGCCACGTCCATGAAAAAGAATCACCAATGGAACCTGTCTTACTTCGCGATAGCGTTTGTCGTGCTGACCCTGGTTCAAATTGTGTTTTTCGAACGCAATGTCGTGCAAAGCATTCCGTACAGTCAGTTTGTGCAATTGCTCAGCGAGCAGAAGCTCAGCGATCTACGGGTCGAGAAAGATCAGATCAGCGGCAAACTGCAAGAGCCTATCAACGGGCATAACCAGTTTTCCACGGTGCGGGTGGATCCGGCGTTAGCGGCGGAACTGGGTCGTTCGGGCGTCGGATTCACCGGGGTCAACGAAAACACGTTGCTCAATGGCCTGCTGGGCTTGCTGCTGCCTTTTGTCCTGATCATGGTGATCTGGCATTTCCTGTTTCGCGGGCTGGCGGAAAAGCAAGGTGTCGGAGGATTGATGAGCATCGGCAAGTCCCGGGCCAAGGTATTTGTGCAGCGCGAGACCGGCGTGACCTTTGCCGATGTGGCCGGCATCGATGAGGCCAAGGCCGAACTGGTGGAAATCGTCTCTTTCCTCAAGGACAAAGCCAAATACTCACGCCTGGGGGCGCATATCCCCAAAGGCACTTTGTTGGTCGGCCCTCCGGGAACCGGCAAGACCTTGGTGGCCAAAGCCATCGCCGGTGAAGCCGGCGTGCCTTTTTTCTCGATATCGGGGTCCGAGTTTGTCGAAATGTTCGTGGGCGTAGGCGCCGCCCGAGTGCATGACCTGTTCGAACAGGCGCGCCAGGCGGCACCTTGCATCATCTTCATCGACGAACTGGATGCACTGGGCAAAATGCGCGGCGTCGGTGCGTTTGGTGGCAATGACGAAAAAGAGCAGACCCTCAATCAATTACTGTCAGAACTGGACGGGTTCGATCCCCGTGAGGGCGTCGTGCTGCTGGCCGCGACTAACCGGCCAGAGATTCTCGACCCGGCGCTGCTGCGGGCCGGACGGATCGATCGGCAGGTGCTGATCGATCGCCCCGATCGAAAAGGCCGCCAGGCAATCCTCAAGGTCCATCTGCAAAAAATCACTGTGGAACCCGCGATCAATGCCGAACAGATTGCCGACCTCACCACCGGCTTTACCGGTGCTGACCTGGCCAATCTGGTCAACGAGGCCGCCATCGTCGCCACCCGTCGTGGAGCGCAAGCGGTCGGTCTCGACGACTTTACGGCCGCCGTGGAACGCATCGTTGCCGGGATTGAACGCAAGAGCAGTGTGCTGCGCCCCGAGGAACGCCAGGTGGTGGCGTATCATGAGATGGGGCATGCCCTGGCTGCCAGCAGTCTTCCGGCCATGGATCCGGTGCACAAAGTGTCCATCGTGCCTCGCGCGATTGGCTCGCTGGGGTATACCCTGCAGCGTCCAACCGAAGATCACTTCCTGATCAGTTGCCAGATGCTCAAGGACCGGATCGTTGTCCTGATGGCCGGGCGCGCTGCCGAATACCTCGCTTATGGCCAGGTTTCCACTGGAGCTGCCGATGACCTGGCCCACGCAACAGATATCGCCCGGCAATTGATCACCCGGTTTGGCATGAGCGCCGAGCTCGGACAGTCCGTGCTGGAGCGACAAAACACCACGTACCTGGGTGAACGCATGCCGGCGCAGGGTGATAAAGACTATTCGGAACAGACAGCCAGGGAAGTCGACCTGGGTATTCGCGCCCTGCTCGATGAAGCCTATGGACGAGCCAAGGCTTTGCTCGAAAGTCGTCGAGCCGATCTGGACGCCGGTGCCCATCTGTTGCTTGAAAAGGAAACCTTGTCGCCTGAAGACTTTCCAGCGCTCATACCTGTACAGCGTCCTCCCGATTCATCTTAAATACCCCGTAAAAATGGAGTCTTGCCATGCTGGCAGTCACGCTGATCAATACGCTGGTGGTCATCATCGTTGTAGTGATCCATTACGAATGTCTGTTGCGCTTGAACGATTGGCTGCCTCGGCTCAAGCTGTGGAGCCGCTTCAGAATTGTCGTCGGGGTATTTGGTGCCCTGCTGGCCCATGCGGTAGAGGTCTGGTGCTTCGCGCTGGTTTATTACCTGATGGTGCACTCCGGCCAATGGGGCGGCCTGACGGGCAACTTCGACGGTACGCTGATGGACTGCGTTTACTTTTCCTTCACGACCTACACGACGATCGGCTTCGGCGATATTTCACCGGTGGGCAACCTCAAGTATTTGACCGGCTTGCAGGCCCTGACCGGGTTGGTGCTGATCACGTGGACCGCATCCTTTCTGTTTCTTGAAATGCAGAAGTACTGGAAGCGCAAGTAATGGTTTTGTCGCCGACCTCCAGTCAGTTGGTTACTCTCGGTGTCCATTGCCAGTTGAGGATTTCGGGCATGTCCTGTCCATGCTCAATGAGGTAGAGCTTGTGTTTTTCCAGGATCGACCAATAGCGTGAGCGCGCGTCTTGCAACTGATCGTGCAACCGGGGCACCCGCTCGATGACGTCCAGCGCCAGCCGAAAACGATCCAGGTTGTTGAGCACTGCCATGTCGAACGGCGTCGTGGTCGCGCCCTCCTCAATGAAGCCCCGCACATGAAAATTCTCATGATTGGTGCGCTTGTAAATCAACCGGTGAATCAGCGCGGGATAGCCATGGAAGGCGAAGATGACCGGTTTGTCGACGGTAAACAGTTCGTTGAATGCCGTGTCCGGTAAACCATGGGGATGCTGGAAGGAAGGCTGAAGCACCATCAAGTCGACGACATTGATCACCCTCACCCGCAAATCCAGTACGTACTCGCGCAACAAAGTCACTGCGGCCAGGGTTTCCAGGGTTGGCACGTCGCCGGCGCAGGCCATCACGACGTCCGGGTCGTCGTCCTCGTGGCAGGCCCAGCCCCATCGGCCGATACCCGCCTGGCAATGGCGCAGGGCAGCGTCGATTTCCAGCCACTGCCATTCCGGTTGTTTACCGGCGACGATGACGTTGATGTAGTCGCGGCTTTTGAGACAGTGGTCAGCCACCGAGAGCAGGCAATTGGCGTCGGGTGGCAGGTAGATGCGCACCACGTCCGATTTTTTGTTCGCCACCAGATCGATGAAGCCCGGGTCCTGGTGGGAGAACCCATTATGGTCCTGGCGCCAGACATGGGAGGTCAGCAGAAAATTCAGCGAGGCGATCGGTTTGCGCCATGGCACCTCGGCGGCGGTTTTCAACCATTTGGCATGCTGGTTGACCATCGAATCGACGATGTGGATAAAGGCCTCGTAACAGGACAGCAATCCATGGCGTCCCGTCAGCAGATACCCTTCGAGCCAACCCTCGCACACTTGTTCACTGAGAATTTCCATCACACGACCATCGGCCGCCAGATTGAGGTCCTCAAGCTCCAGCGGGTCCATCCACGCCTTGGCGCTGACGTCATAGACCGCATCGAGTCGGTTCGAGGCGGTTTCATCCGGGCCAAACAACCGAAAGTTGCTGGCGCCCAGGTTGTTTTTCATGACGTCGCGCAGGTAGGTGCCCATGACCCGTGTCGCTTCGGCCCGCAGGGTGCCGGGGGCGTCAAACTTCACCGCATAGTCGGTAAAACGCGGCAGGTTCAAGGGTCGCAACAACAGGCCGCCATTGGCATGGGGATTGGCGCTCATGCGCCGCTGTCCGGTGGGCGCCAGGGCGGCCAGTTCGGGGAGCAAGGTGCCGTTGGCATCGAACAATTCATCAGGCCGGTAACTGTTGAGCCATTCCTCCAGCTGGCGCAGGTGCAGCGCCTGGCGGAAATCGGCCAGCGGGACCTGATGTGCCCGCCAAGTCCCCTCGACCCGGTGACCGTCGACAAACTTCGGCCCGGTCCAGCCCTTGGGCGTGCGCAGTACCAGCATCGGCCAGAGTTGGCGCTCCGATGGCTCATCCTGCGGATGCTGGCGCGCAACGCGCTGAATCTCGGCAATCTTGAGCGTGATCGTGTCCAGTGTCCTGGCCAGCGCCTGATGCACCGCCATGGGGTCATCGCCTTCGACAAAATAGGGATCGTAGCCATAGCCATACATCAGCGCCGACAGCTCGTCCTCGCTGATTCTGGAGAGCACCGTGGGGTTGGCGATTTTGTAGCCGTTCAGATGCAGGATTGGCAGCACCGCGCCGTCACGCGCGGGGTTGAGGAACTTGTTGGAGTGCCAACTGGCCGCCAGCGTCCCCGTTTCGGCCTCGCCATCACCGATCACGCAAGCGACGATCAAGTCGGGGTTATCGAACGCCGCACCGTAGGCATGGGCCAGGCTATATCCCAGTTCGCCGCCCTCATGAATCGACCCTGGGATTTGCGCCGACACATGGCTGGAAATGCCATACGGCCAGGAAAACTGCCGAAACAGACGGACCAGGCCATTACTGTTGCGCTCCACCGAGGGATAGCACTCGGTAAAAGTGCCTTCCAGATAAGTCTGCGCCACCACCGCCGGCCCGCCATGGCCAGGACCGGCGATGAACAAGATGTTCAGGTCGTGCTGGTTGATCAACCGGTTGAGGTGCGTGTAGATCAGGTTCAATCCCGGCGTCGTGCCCCAATGGCCCAGTAACCGTGGCTTGATGTGCGCCAGGGCCAGCGGCTCCTTCAGCAACGGGTTGTCCTTGAGATAAATCTGCCCGACCGCCAGGTAATTGGACGCCCGCCAATAGGCATCCAGCCCTTCCAGTTGCTCGGTACTCAGACAGTCGCTCATCGCAATTCTCCAGTCGTATCCCGTACACCGATCAATAGGTTGATTCTGTGGGTCTGCAAGCGTTCAGACTTGATTTACCTCAAGTTTCAACGCCGCTCTGATTCTTATCTGTAACAAAGCCGGATCAGGGTCCATTCGTCTGATCACTCAGTTCCAGGCGTCTATTCTCAACGCCCAGCGGCAATAGACACTATGCTCAATAGGCTGATATCGAGGGCTTCCATGTGACTGAAACTCGATCGTATCGCGATCAACATCTCAAAACGGCGTGCTCCAGTTGCAGCGTATTGGAGCTGTGCCTGCCGTTAGGCTTGACCGGTGCGGAAATCGAGCGCCTGGACACGCTGATCATTCAACGGCTCAAGGTCAAGAAGGGCTCGGCACTCTACCGCGCAGGCGATCCATTGCGTTCGCTGTATGCCGTGCGACTGGGTTCATTCAAGACCAGCGTGCTTTCCATCGACGGTCGCGAGCAGGTCACCGGGTTTCAGATTCCAGGTGAAATGCTCGGCCTGGACGCCATCAGCACAGAACTGCATACCTGCGATGCGGTTGCCCTGGAGGACAGCGAGGTCTGCCCCATCCATTTTGCCCACCTGGAAAAACTTGCCCGAGAGTTGCCTTCATTGCAGCACAACCTGAACAAAATCCTCAGCCGGGAAATCGTGCGTGATCACGACATGATGATGATGCTGGGCAACATGAACTCGGATGAACGGTTGGCCGCTTTTTTGCTGAATATGTCGCAACGCTTGAATTCCCGTGGTTATTCGTCGCGCAATTTCGTGCTGAAAATGCGCCGGGAGGAAATCGGTTCTTATCTGGGCCTGCGCCTTGAAACCGTTTGTCGGGGCATCGCTCACCTGCGTGACCAAGGTTTGGTGGAAATAACCGGCCGCGACGTCAACATTCAGAACATGGATGGACTCAAGCAACTGATAGTGGGCTGTCATCGTCACCTGAGTTGAAACCTGCCGCCTGGAGTGTGTTCATGCGTGCCATGGTCCTGCATCGCCCCGGCCAGTCACTGCAATTGCAAGAGCGCCCCATTCCCACGCCCGACTCACAGCAGCTGCTGATCAAGGTCCTGGCGTGCGGCGTGTGCCGCACCGATCTGCACCTGGTGGATGGCGAATTGCCCCAAGCGCGGCTGCCACGCGTGCCGGGGCATGAAATTGTCGGCGAAGTCACGGCCGTCGGTGCCGACGTCGCTGCCGAGTGGATTGGCCGGCGGGTAGGCGTGCCCTGGCTGGGCTGGACCTGCGGGCACTGCGTATTCTGCCGTTCGGGACGAGAAAACCTCTGCGATAAGGCCCGGTTCACCGGCTGCCATCTGGACGGAGGGTATGCCGAGTACACCGTAGCCGACGCACGCTTTTGCTTCCCGATCCCTGAGGCACTTTCCGACACCCAGGCCGCACCGCTGCTGTGCGCCGGGCTGATTGGCTTTCGGGCCCTGCAAATGGCCCGAGGCGCCCACCATCTGGGCCTCTATGGTTTTGGCGCGGCGGCACACCTGGCCATTCAGATCGCCCGTGGACGTAAACAGAAGGTGTACGCCTTCACCCGTCCAGACGACAGCGAAGGCCAGGCTTATGCCCGGTCGCTGGGTGCCGAATGGGCCGGGCCCTCGGATCAGCCTCCGCCGCATCTGCTCGATGCCAGCCTGATTTTCGCCCCGGTTGGTGCCTTGGTGCCACTGGCACTGGCGGTCACCGTCAAGGGAGGCTGCGTGATTTGCGCCGGCATCCATATGAGTGACATTCCCGCCTTTCCCTATCGGCTGTTGTGGGGCGAGCGCAGCGTTCGATCGGTCGCCAACCTGACCCGTGAAGATGGCACAGCGTTTTTCGAGGCACTGCAGCACACGCCCGTTCACTCTGACGTCACCTGTTTTGCCCTGGACGATGCCAATCAAGCGCTGGAACGGTTGCGGAGCGGGCAGTTCAACGGCGCAATCGTACTCATACCCTGACGCGCTGCCTGACCGCCAGGATGCTCCCTGGCACCGAGTACAGCGCCCGCTCGGTATTGCTGCCGATCAGCCGGTCGATCCCAACCCGATGCACAGTGCCCATCACCACCACGTCAGCCAAATACTCCTCGACGAACCCGCTGATCACCGGTACCGGCAACCCCATGACGAAATGGCGTCGTTCCGGCGGCACGCCATAGCGCTCCGCCAATGTCACGAACGCCTGGTGCAAGGACTGACGCAGCTCCTCGATAACGTCCACGCCCCACCCTCCCCCGGCCAGTGGCGCATCGCTGTTGAAGAGGGGTGACAGGTCATAGGCGTACAGCAGGTGTAACGGCGCGTCGCATTGCAAGGCCAGGGCATTGGCGGTCTGGATGATGGTGTCATTCAAGCCGCTGATTTGAGTCGCTGGATCGAAGGGGTCCACGGCTGCCACGATTCGATGCGGCAAGCTGTAGCGGACATGGTTGACCAAGTGCACGGGGACCGGGCACTCACGCAACAGGTGGCAATCGAGTGGCGTGATGAATACTCGCTTGAGCACCGGTTCAAGGCTGACATCCTTGATCAGCAGGTCGGGCTTCAGATCCTCGACCGTTTTCAGTATGTCCAGCAACGGATGGGTGGTGAAGACGGCTTTGACTGTCACATCCAGCCCCATATCGTTGAGCCGATCGAGCTCTTCGGCCTCCCAGCGGCGGTAGCGACGCATATAGCGTTGATGCTCTGTGTCGTCGACTTTCTCGGCCCACAAATGAACCACTGGCACCGGTTCGGCAAACACCCGTACATCCAGGACTGCGCCGGCGGCCTTGGCCAGCGCGACGGCACGCTGTTCGGCGGGAGAGCGTTGCAGGTTTTGATCGACGATCAGCAGCAACCGTTGATATTGACTCATCACACACCTCCATTCGATCCCGGTCATCACTCGCCGGCATGCTTCAACACTGCGCCCTGATCCCTCTCGCGTGCTTGATGTAAATCAACCCGCACGCACTGACGCGCCTGACGCCTGTCTCTGATCCAGATCAAATTCCAACCTGGACAGCAGGGTAAAAAGAACTCGAGCGCGGATTTTTTGCCGCCCGCACGTCCTTGAAACTGCACTGGAGGAATACCCCATGCTCACTGTCAAAGACCACAATGATCGGGCTGCAGCCGCCTATGCCGCCGTCGATGGCCAATACTGGATTGAAGCACTCAGGGACGGCCGCCACGTGTTGATCCGGCCACTGACGGAACAGGACCGCGACCGTGAATATGACTTCATCAAGCGGCTGTCTCCCGAATCCAGGCACATGCGTTTTCTCGCACAGATCAACGAGCCCGGCACGACGATGCTCAACCAATTGATGGACACCGACAACAAACAGCGCGTGGCCTATATCGCCCTGGTCCACGATAACGGGCAACTGATCGAGGTTGGCATCAGTCGTTATGCGGCCACCGGGGAACATGAATGCGAATGCGCCGTCACGGTCGCCGATCTGTGGACGCACCTGGGCCTGGGCACATTGCTGATGACGCATTTGATCGAGGCCGCCCGCCGCAACGGCTTTCGCCAGATGTATTCCGTGGACGCCGCCAGTAATGCGCCCATGCGCGACCTGGCCAAGGCACTTGGCTTCGAGAGACAGTGTGATCCTGACGACAGCCGCCAGGTCATCCATCGTCTTCACCTGTAGAAAAGTCGCCCCGCGATGTCTCGGCCAACGGCTCATCGCGGGGCGTTCCCCACATCAGGATTGCAGCATTTGTCGCGGCTTGATCGCCAATACACTGCACGGTGCCTGATGCAGCAGGTGCTCGGCCGTGGTGCCCAGCAACTTGCTCAAACCCTTGTGCTGCACCGTGCCCATGACAATGACATCGGTGCGGTGTTCGGCGGCAAACTCACAGATACTGGGCACGGGCGCGCCTTCCCTGAAGAAACGATGCTGCACAGGCACGCCGTGGCGTTCAGCGATGGCCGCAAACGCCTCCTGCTGAGCCGTTCCCAACATTTCATACACCCCGTTAGCCAGTTGCAATGCGCCAAAGCCCATGTCCTGGGCATATACAACCGTCCAGTCATACACATGCAGCAGGTCAAGATCGGCATCGCAGATCGCGGCCAGTTTCGCCGCTGCGTCGATAATGTGGTCGTTGAACACCCGGTCCTGATCCTCATCGCGCATTACATCGATGATGGCCAGCACATGACGCGGCCGCGGATTCAGCGGCGTGGTCACCAGATGCACCGGCACCGGGCAATCACGCAGCAGTTGCCAATCCAGCGGCGTGAAAAACACGCGCTTGAGCGCCGATTCTTCATGGGCGTCCTTGATGATCAGCGTCAGTGGCATCTCGTTGATAAAGTTGAGGATCTCTGCATAAGGATCCTGTACCCACACCACCTCGCTGGTGACCTCGACGCCATGCTTGCTCATCAATCCGGCCTGATCCGCGAGCCATTGCCGATGAGTTTGCAGATAGCCATCCCGGGCCAGGCTGAATTGCTCCGGGGCAAACAACCCGGCTACCGCCAACGCCTGTGAGTAGTCGAACGCCACGATGTGCAACGGCAAATGCATCGCCTGCGCCAACGCCGCGGCCCGGTCGAACGCCGGGGTATGCTTCATGGTTGAAGGGGCGATCAGGAGTAAACGTTGAGTCTGCGACATGGGGCACCTCGGCGCGCGGCCATTTCAATCCGGTAGTAGATGCTCAGATTGATCGATTGTTGTTGCGCCCCCTTGATATTTGTCAGTGATACGCACGATGTCCGTCAGTTCAGGCTCATCCCCGCCCACATTGCCAGTGTCAGCAACACCTGGCCCGGAATCACGTAGGCGGCGAAACGACGTCCGCCGCTGACCCACGCCACCACGCATTTGCTGACTGAGTTGCTGCTGATCGCTATCAACAGGGGCCCGACGATAGCGTCGAACGGTAAACGGCCGGACTTGGCCAACGTGGCAATCGACGCCGTCGAGGAATGTGCATCGGCAAAACCCGAGATCGTGGCGGTGAGCATGACCCCCAGCTGGCCAAAATGGCTAAGCATCATGGATGAAACAAAGGTGATACCGGTCATGGCCAACGTGACGATCAGGGCCAGCTTGAGGTTGAACGCACCTCCGACCTTGATCGGCTGGTTGGCGCCGGCCGTCGGCTTGGGGAGCATCAGGCATAAGCCATATAACGCTGCCGCGACAGCGCCGCCGATCAGGGGCCCCCACATGTGGCGCAGCAGACCGGTGTCGACCGCCCCCAGGATCAGGCCGACCTGGGTAACGGTGGCCATGTTGGACAGGATCGCGGCCGCGCTCAGGAGCTTTATGTCGTCGGGCTGCCGGGCGACGAGATGGCCCATGGCGGCGATCGTCACGGCGCTGGAGGCAAACCCGGAGGCAATGGCGCTGATGGGGTAACCGTAGCGGATACCCAGGGTACGCACTGCAATATGCCCAATCGCCCCCACTGCCATCAGCAACACGGTCAGTGTGCAAATGGTGCGCAAATTGATCGCAGCATAGGGGCCGATAAAACGATCCGGCGCCAAGGGCAGCACGACCAGCGCAGCGGTCAGCAGGATCAGGCCGTCACCCAGCTCGGCATCGGTCAATTGACTGCGGGCGAAGTAGTGCAATTTCTGTCGATAGGCCAACAATCCCGCGATGGCCACGCCAATGGCAATCGCCAGCGTCGGCCAGGCACCACACAGCCCACCCAGTATCAGGACACTGAGCAGGGCCACTTCACTGGTCACACCGGGATCGTCGCCAACGCTGCGCCAGTACGCTACGGTGAAGAGCACGCCGAGGATGATCGCGACGATGCTTATCAGCAGGTTGCCACCGAGCTGCATCGCCACATAACCCAGCAATGCAGTGATCGCATAGGTGCGCAAACCGGCACACGCACGGTTCTCCTCCTGCCCTTTGTGCCGTTCGCGCTCAAGGCCGATGAGCATGCCAATTCCCAGCGCAGCAGCGGCTCCCGCCATCCCGAAGGTTTCATTCATTGGGTTGTCACCTGCACAAGCCCGGCCCCGTGCTGGCCCACGTCCTGCTGACTACACGAGATCGGTGCGAGCCTGCGGTATTCGGCTGGCACGGGCTGCCGAGTCTCGAGCATTCGGCCAGGCATGGGGGGCTTCGATACGTGCCTTGAGCTGATCAACGAATGCCTGCGCTTGCGCCAGGCTATTGAAATTCACTTCCAGGGCATCAATGCACACGCCCCAACAATGGCTGGCGGGTTTCTCCGTGATATCAATGAACATAAATACCTCCATCCGACAACGAGAATCACCCCGTGCGCAATCGGGCACAAATTGGCAATGGCGTCCGGCACCAGCACGCAATCCAAAGACTGCACCGCCGTGACAGGAGAAGGATTGATAATGGTCAACTAATTCTTCACTGGACGCGGCTTTGGGCAACCGCACGTCGAGCGATAGCGTCCGTCCCCCTCTCATTTGACAAAGATCAAGTCCACCCTCCCGGCCGCAAGCACCATGATTGCAAGGTTCAACTGCCCAAGGCCTCGGTTATTTGGGGCAAGCCAACGCGCGATTACCGACCGGAGATCCGTCATGTCTGATCAATCACGTTTCATGCTGATCGTTTCACCGTTGATGGAAAACAGCCCTGCCTTCGACCGGGCCGCCGCATTGGCCAAGGCCTCGGACGCGGCACTGCACATCGTAGCGTTCGATTACCTCGAAGGGCTGGCGACGGCTGGAATGGTCAACGAACAGGCGCTGGAACAGATGCGGCTGGGTTATGTCGAGCGCCATCGCCAATGGCTTGAAGACCAGGCTAGACCGCTGCGCAAAATTGGCGTTCACGTCACCACGGAAGTGGTCTGGGTGGAGAGGCCCTTGCAGGAAATCCTCATCCATCTCAAGGAACAGCCGATGGCCGTATTGATCAAGGCGCTCGAACATGAGTCCCTGCTGTCACGCCTGATGTTTACCCCATTGGATATCCACCTGTTGCGTGAATGCAAGGTGCCGCTGCATTTTGTCAGCCATATGCACCATGCTTTGCCGCGCAAAATCGTCGCTGCAGTCGACCCTTTTCATCGTGATGACCAATATGAAGGTTTCAACGACAGTATTTTGCACGAGGCGTCAAAACTGGCCGCCATTTGCAACGCCGAGCTCGACGTGGTCTACGCCCACGATCTTTCATCCATCAGCGCAGATGAATTTGGCTTCAGTAATGGTTCGGCATTTTTTTCTTCGAGCAAGGCCAAAACCCTTTTCGATGCGCAAGCTGAAGCGTTCCGCGAGCTTTCTCAGCGCAACGGTATTGGGCCGGAGCGCCAGCACATGATCATGGGTAATCCGGCCAAGGTGCTTTCCAGCTATGTCGGGGCCTATGACACTGATGTCATTGTCATGGGGCGCGTCGGCCACGGCGCCATGGAGCGTTTGGTTGGCAGCACTGTGGAACATCTGCTGTACAAGATGCCCTGCAGCGTGTGGGTGATTTCACCCGAAGACATCTGAACGATGGATCTTTGCCGATCAGAAGAAACACCTGACGGGAGAAAGAGGAATGAGCGCTCAACCGATTAAAGCCGCCCACCTGCTTCTTGTCTGCCTGCTTTCCCTGGTATCCGCCGTCGCGGGAGCCGACACGCTTGAACGGGTGCGCAACAGTCACTCGGTAGTGCTGGGGTATGTGCCTGACTTCGCACCGTTCAGTACCCAGGACGGTGATAAGGCCAGCGGATATGCGATCGATCTCTGTCAGGGCATCTTCAACGCACTGAAAACCGAGTTGAACCTGCCTTCACTACAAGTTCGTTATCAGCCCGTTGGATTGGGCGAAGAAACCAGCGCCGTGAGCACTGGAAAAGTCGACATTCTCTGCACCCCGACGCCGGCAACACTGGAACGTCGGAAAACAGTCAGCTACTCCATTCCTGTCTACACGGCCGGCCTATCGGCCGTGGTCAACAAAAAGGCGCCTAATGCGCTACTCAGGGTGCTGAAAGGCGACGTGGTCAAAACCGGCCCAACCTGGCGTACAGACGTCAATCGCGCATTGGCCAACATGACGTATGCCACGATTGCTGGCGGCGTCACCGAGCAGTGGATCAATCAACAGATACGATCCCTGGGCGTGGTCGCCACACTCGTCACGGTGCAAGACGCGGCCGCGGGCCTCAAGCGTGTTGCCGATGGCAAGGCAGATGTTTTCTTCGCTGAACGCACAATGCTCAAACATGAGCTCACCGACCAATACGTCACCGGAAATCTCGTATTGCTTGATCGCATCTTTGAGTACTCAACGACCTCGATGATGCTCGATCGTGATGATGAAAACTTCCGACTGTTAGTTGATAGCGCGCTAAGCGAGATGTATCGCAGTGGTGAGATTGAGCGCCAATATGACAAACACCTGGGAGGCGTCAGTGATACCTCCCGAATGTTTTTCAACCTCTATGCCCTTCCTTGATGACGACAGGGGTCAAGGGGAAGCTCACGGCGGCGGGAGCTTTCCAGCCAGCGGGTGTTTAACAGGCGCGTCCAAGCCACAGACGCGCCAGGTTAACTGTCTAACGCGCCATCGCCATTACGGCTTCGTCCCCGGCAGCAGTTCAAAGTCCGGGGTGAATGGGGTCATGGCGGCCATCAGTTGGGCGAACGGTTTGCGATCGCCTTCAAAGGTTGCCTTGCCGTCCGCGACGAGCTGATCGAAGCTGGTCTGCCTGGCCATCACGCCTTCAAGCGCCGAGCGATCGAGGGTGAGGGTCAGGTCGGGTTTTTTTGCCTGCTGGCCCTTGATGCTGGTCAGCGTTGAATTGCTCAGCTCCACCACGAATTGTTCGCCATTGTCCGGGGTCTTGAGGTTCAGGACGAAATGCAAGTCCGCAACCTTGCTGCCATCCAGGCTGATGCCAAGATATTCGAGCCACAACTCCGTGCTCATGGCGCGGATAAAGTCCGGCCCGCCAGATCTTGGCGCCCGGCCCTTGGGCATGCCGTTGCGCAACTCATAGGCCGCCGCCAGGAAGCTGTTGCGCACGCCGGCACTTTCCTTCTGATAGCCCACCTGCTCATAGACGTCCGCCAGCAGGTCCTTGGCCTGGGTGTTTTGCGGCTCGGCGTACACCAGCTTATTGAGAATCTCATAGGCTTCACGGTATTTGCCTTGATCGTACAAGGCTTTGCCCTTGGCCATGATCTTTGCAGCCCCGCCCATCATTTCAACGTACAGCGGAGCCGAATCCTTCGGTGACAGCGGCATCAGCGTGGCCGGGTTGGCATCCCAATAACCCAGGTAGCGGTTGATTACCGCGCGGCTGTTGTGTTCTTCCGAGCCGTGATAGCTATGCGTCGCCCAAGTGTTCTTGAGGCTCTCGGGCAACTTGTAGACATTGTGGATCTCGTTGATGGTGACGCCCTGGTTCGCCGCATGCAGGACGGCGTTGTTCAGGTTGGCATAGGCGTCGCGTTGCGCGCGCATCACTTCCTGGATTCGTTCATTGCCCCAGCGCGGCCAATTGTGCGCGGCAAGCATCACATCCGCCTGCTGGCCGTAGCGATACAGGGCGTTGTTGATGTTCTTCGACCACACCAGCGGATCGCGCACCAAGGCACCGCGCAGGGTGTAGATGTTGTGAATGGTGCCGGTGACGTTCTCGGCCGCCCAGAACGCCTTGAACTGCGGGAACCAGGTATTCATTTCCGACGGTGCTTCGGTGCCTGGCGTGTTCTGGAACTCCATTTGCACCCCGTCGATGGTCACGCTTTCGAAATCCTTTTCGATGTATCGATTAGGTTCGATCAAGCCGATGTTGCCGGAGGCGGCGTTTTTGCCGATCGCCATGTCGACATGACCGTAGGGACTGCGTGGCAACAGCAGGCCGTATTGAAAGAACGCGCGTCGATTCATGGCATTGCCGGCGTATACGTTTTCAGCGACCGCATGCTCCATGAAGCCCACGGGGGCGATCAGCGCGACCTTGCCGCTGCGCACGTCCGCTTCCTCGACTACGCCACGGACACCGCCAAAGTGGTCCGCATGGGAGTGAGAAATCACCACGGCCACGACCGGGCGCTTGCCCAGTTTTTCATTGATGAAATCCAGCGCCGCCCTGGCGGTTTCCTTCGAGGTCAGGGTGTCGAAAACGATCCAGCCGGTGTCGCCCTTGATGAACGTGATATTGGCCAGGTCAAAGCCGCGGATCTGATAGATCCTGTCCGGAACCACTTCATACAGACCATAGGCCATGTTGAGCACGGCCTGCCGTTGCAACGAGGGATTGACCGTGTCGAAGTCCTTGCCCGCGAGCAGGAAATCGTAGCTGCCCATGTTCCAGGCGACGTTCCCTGCATCGGCCATGATCTTGTTGTAGGCCGGCGCTGCGATGAAGCCTTTCCTGGCTTCTTCAAAATCGCGCTTGTCTGCAAAAGGAAGCGTGTTGCGCACACCTTTCTGAAATTCGACGGTGTAGGTCGAGGGCGGTTTGCCCTTGTTGTCGAAATGGTTATCGACATGCTCAATCGCGGCCGGTACGGCAGTTGTCTGAGCAGCAAAAATGCTGGGGTTGAAGCCCGTGGACAGTGCGATGGCCAGCGCGCAACTGAGGGTCTTGTTGTTCATGAAATGTTCCTTCGCCAGAGTATCGATGCCTTGATGGCGCGGGTTTGCTCTTGTTCGTCTTGACCCGCCCGGCAAGGAATAGCATATTCATTTGATTACGAAAAATTCCGTTTTACTTGATATCGATAACATTAAGGTTATGACATGACCCCGCGCCGCCTACGCCAATTCCTGGCATTGATCGAACATGCCCATTTCGGCCAGGCGGCCAAAGCGTTGGGCGTTTCGCAACCTGCGCTCAGTAAAAGTATCCAGCTGCTGGAGCAGGAGCTTGGCGTTACGCTGTTCGATCGACGCAGCGATGGTGTGACCCTGACGGCGTTCGGCCAGGTGCTGCAGGGCAAAAGCCAGCGCTTGTTGATGGCCGAAGAGGACCTTCGGCGAGACATCGCCCTGCTGGCGGATGGCAACATCGGCACACTCAAGGTGGCCTTGGGGCCGTACCCCAGTGTCATCAGCGGCTATCGCGCCATTGCCCGGTTGCACGCCCGCCATCCCAACCTCAAGGTGACGGCCCATGTTGCCGGTTGGCGAGAAGTTGCGCAGCAGGTCGCCAACGGTGTGGTGGATCTGGGGATCGCTGAAATCAGCGCGTTGCAAGGCGAAAAAGAATTCAACTGCGAGCTGTTGGGTGAACATCAGGGGCGCCTGTTTTGCCGACCCGACCATCCGCTGCTTGCGCAACGCTCCCTGAAGCGGGCGCAAGCACTCGATTACCCTTGGGTGGCGTCGCGTATTCCGTCCCGCCTGGCCGGCCTTATACCGCCCGCGACATTAGGCTGCGCCGGTGCCTATGACACAGTGACAGGCGATTTCGTGCCGGCGATTGAAATTGACGTCCCCATGCAAATCGTTCAATTCGTGGTGAACAGCAACGCGCTGGCAATCGGCACGTTGACGGCCTTTGAGCGCGAGTTGCTGGCGGGTGAAATCATACCGCTGCCGCTCCACGATCAGGCGTCGTATATGCATTACGGTTTTATCTCCCTCAAGGAACGCTCGCTGCCGCCCGCCGTCGAGGCTTACATGCGCGAAGTGCGGGCGGTGGAAGAGGACGTCACGCGGCGGGAACGGGAGCTGGCCGCGTTGATGATGAAGTAGCGCAAAATCAGTAATTGAAGTCATGCGCCAACTCTTTTTGCATCCACTGCGCCAAGGCCCACCCCGATCGTTTCCATCAGATGGGTATGGCCCCTGAGGGCTTCGCGCCGCGCCTATGACTTCATCTGCATAGCGATTGCCAAGGAGAACCTCAACGTCAAGATACTTAAGCGTGAAGCCCACATTCGCAAAGTCTGGCATGACAGGATCCAATTCGAGGTCACGGGTGAAGCTGACAAAACCGTAATCTTCAGCTCAGTCTTCTGAAAGGTCACACCCATTACTCTCTTCATCGAACGTGGCAACATCTCCTGATTGCTCCGTCTTCCGACTGACAGGGAACACAGCGTCATGCGACCTGAAACTTCTAGACGAACCTTTGTGAAGGGGCTCGCCGCCACCGGGATTCTCGGCGGCCTCGGGCTATGGCGCACACCTGTCTGGGCGATTACCAGCCCGGGCGAGGCGAATGTCCTGGCCGGTACCGACTTTGACCTGTTCATCGGCGAAACCCCGGTCAACATCACCGGCAACCGGCGCACCGCGATGACCATCAATGGCGGTATTCCCGGCCCCCTGCTGCGCTGGCGCGAAGGCGACACGGTTACGCTGCGGGTGAGGAACAAACTCAATGCCGATACCTCCATTCACTGGCACGGCATCTTGTTGCCGGCCAACATGGACGGCGTACCGGGGCTGAGTTTTCACGGCATCGAACCCGGTGGGATGTATGTCTATCAATTCAAGGTCAGGCAGAACGGCACGTACTGGTATCACAGTCATTCGGGGCTTCAGGAGCAGTCAGGCGTCTACGGCCCGTTGGTGATTGATGCGAAGGAGCCGGAGCCGTTTGAGTACGACCGCGATTATGTGGTGATGCTGACCGACTGGACCGACGAAGACGCGGTCGGCCTGATGAAGACGTTGAAAAAACAGTCGGATTACTACAACTACAACAAGCGCACCGTGGGCGACTTCATCCACGACGTCAGCGAGAAAGGCTGGGGCTCCACCGTCGCAGATCGAAAGATGTGGGCCGAAATGAAGATGAATCCCACAGACCTGGCCGACGTCAGCGGCGCGACTTACACCTATTTGTTGAACGGCCAGGCGCCTGACATGAACTGGACCGGTGTATTCCGTCCCGGAGAGAAACTGCGCCTGCGCTTTATCAACGGCTCCGCCATGACCTATTTCGACGTACGCATTCCCGGCCTGAAAATGACGGTGGTCGCAGCGGACGGCCTGCATGTCAAACCGGTGAGCGTCGACGAGTTTCGCATCGCGGTGGCAGAGACGTTCGATGTGATCGTCGAGCCGACCCAGGATGCCTACACCCTGTTTGCCCAGTCGATGGATCGTACCGGCTACGCCCGCGGCACGCTGGCGGCGAAGGTGGGTTTGTCCGCGCCGATCCCTGCCCTAGACCCGAGACCACTGGTGACCATGGATGACATGGGCATGGGCGGTATGGATCACGGCAGCATGGGCGGCGACATGGCGGGCATGGATCACAGTCAGATGACCGGCATGGACCACAGCTCAATGCAAGGCATGGCCGGCATGGATCACAGCGGCATGACCGGCATGGGCGAAATGCAGTCCCATCCCGCAACGGAAAACAACAATCCACTGGTGGACATGCAAGCCATGACCACTTCACCCAAACTCGATGACCCTGGCCTCGGCCTGCGTGACAATGGTCGTCGCGTCCTGACCTATTCCGACTTGCGCAGCACCTTCGCAGACCCGGACGGCCGCGACCCCGGCCGCACCGTGGAACTGCACCTCACTGGCCACATGGAAAAGTTCGCCTGGTCGTTCAACGGCGTGAAGTTCTCCGACGCTGAACCGCTGCGCCTCAAGTACGGCGAGCGAATCCGCATCGTATTGGTCAACGACACGATGATGACGCATCCCATTCACCTGCATGGCATGTGGAGCGACCTTGAAGACGCGAACGGCGAGTTCATGGTGCGCAAACACACCATCGACATGCCGCCAGGCTCACGGCGCAGTTATCGGGTGACTGCCGACGCGCTCGGCCGCTGGGCCTATCACTGCCACCTCCTGTACCACATGGAAATGGGCATGTTCCGTGAAGTTCGCGTGGAAGAATGAGGCGCTACCCATGATCAGGATTACTCCGATTTTTCTGGCGCTCGTGACCGCGAGCCTGACACTGTCATCGGCAATGGCCGCCACAAACGATATGCAGGGCATGGATCATAGCCAGATGCAGGGCATGGATCATAGCCAGATGCAGGGCATGGATCATAGCCAAATGCAGGGCATGGACCACAGCCAGATGCAAAGCATGGACGACGGCCAGATGCAGCCTGCCGCGCCTGCCGAAAGCCGCACGCCGATTCCGGCGTTGACCGATGCCGACCGCGCCGCCGTGTTCGTCAGCCCCCATGGCCATAACGTCCATGACTCCGCACTCAACTATTACTTGCTTGCCGACAAGCTCGAATGGCAGGACGCTGATGATGGCAGCACCCTGGCCTGGGATATCTCGGGTTGGATCGGCGGCGATATCGACCGCCTGTGGCTGCGCTCGGAAGGCGAACGCACCAATGGCAAGACTGAAGATGCGGAGGTCCAGGCACTGTGGGGCCACGCCATCTCCCCGTGGTGGGACGTAGTGGGCGGCGTTCGCCAGGATTTCAAACCCGGCGACCCACAAACCTGGGCGGCGTTCGGCGTGCAAGGCATGGCCCTGTACAACTTCGAGACCGAAGCCACGGCCTTCATCGGTGAAGGTGGCCAAACCGCCGCGCGCCTGGAAGGCGACTACGACATCCTGCTGACCAACCGACTCATTTTGCAGCCAACCGCCGAACTTAATGTCTACGGCAAAAACGACCCGCAACGAGGCATCGGTTCCGGCCTGTCCAACACTGAAGCGGGCCTGCGCCTGCGGTATGAAATCCGCCGGGAGCTTGCCCCTTACATCGGCGTGACCTGGAACCGCACCTACGGCAAGACAGCCGATTATGCCAGGGAAGAAGGCGAGGATCGCAGTGAGGCACGCCTGGTCCTTGGTGTTCGGCTGTGGTTCTAGTACACGTTAACTACAATCAAAAAAATGACCGCTTGAAGCGGTGAGAGGCCTTGTATGCGATTGATCAAAACCAACGCTGTTGCCATCGCACTTTCCAGCGCGCTGCTGATGAGCACCTTCGCTCAGGCGCACCCGAAATTGCTCTCCTCCACCCCGCAGGAAGGTGCGGTCGGCCCGGCCCCCGCCAAGATCGAACTGCACTTTTCCGAAAACCTCATGACCCAGTTCTCTGGCGCGAAACTGGTCATGACCGAAATGCCGGGCATGGCCCATGCCCCGATGCCCATGAAGGCCAAAGTCTCTGGCGGCAGCGACCCGAAAACCATGGTTATCACGCCGCTCTCTCCATTGCCCGCTGGTAGCTACCAAGTCGATTGGCGCGCGGTGTCGTCGGACACTCATCCGATCACAGGCAACGTTTCGTTCAAAGTGAAATAACTGATGAGCGACTGGGCCAGCATTGCCCTGCGCTTCGGCTTGTACATGGATTTCATGCTGCTCTTTGGCATGGCACTTTTCGGGTTGTACAGCCTTGAAGGACGAAAGCGAGTGTCGGGGGCCGTGTTGCCGTTTCGGTCCATGCTGGCGGGGACGACGGTGCTGGGTGTACTCATGTCTGTCGCCAGCATGGTACTAATGGCGAGCGCCATGAGTGGGGAGTCGGACTTCGCCGAGCTGCACCCGCATATTGAAATGATGGTATTGGAGACGGACGTAGGCTTTGCCTGGGTCGTGCGCATCATCGCGTTGGTTGTTGGCGGTTCAGTGGTGCTGCTCCACCAACGTGCACCTGTCGTTAGCTTGTCAGTCGCAACTATTGCCGGTGGTATAGCCCTGGCCAGTCTCGCCTGGAGCGGTCATGGGGCGATGGATGAGGGCAGTCGTCGTTATTGGCATTTTGCGATGGACATACTGCACCTGCTGGCGGCAGGCGCCTGGCTGGGTGCATTGGTCGCCTTTGCCAGGATGGCAATGCTCGACACGCTGCAAACAGCAGAAAGCATCAAGTTGCTGGCCCGGGTCGTCAACCGATTCGAATCGGTGGGCGCTTTGATCGTAGTCGTGATCACGGTCACAGGCGTCGTGAACTACCTGTTCATCGTGGGTCCAGAACTCGATGCCGTGCTGCTAAGCACCTACGGGACTTTGCTGCTCATCAAAGTGGTGTTGTTTGCCGGGATGTTGGTGCTGGCCGCGTTGAACCGATTTCACCTTGGCCCGCTTTTGCAACGGTCGTTGCGGGAGGGGGAGTATCGAGTGGCGGCTAATGCGTTAAGGCGCAGCGTGTTGGTCGAGTTATCGGCAGCGGTGTTGATTGTGGGGCTGGTGGCCTGGTTGGGAACGTTAAGTCCTGATATGGAGACCGCAGTAACCTGAGCAGGGAGTGAGGCCGGAAAAATGCAGAGGGGCAGGATGTTTTACCCGCCCCTCCCCGGTTGCCTAACCCCGCACGAAAGCAAGCAAATCGGCGTTGATGGTTTCGGGGAACGAATTGGAGATTGCTGAACGGCAGCTGACGGAACTACTTACGGGTTGCGTCCTGCGCATTATCGCAAGAGACGGCCTGAGGGCCGACCTGACTTCAAGTGATCACAATGCGCAGCACTGGTTTGTCGATCCGAAGAGCGCACATGCGCACTTGAACCTCAAGCCATGATGCGAGGCTTGCAGCGGGGCTGTGCAGGCTACGTCAGCTCAAAGCGCTCTAACGCGTAATCCTTGCCGGCCAGGGTCAGTTCAAAAATGGTGGAGCCGAACGTCCCCCTTGTGACTTTTTGCTTCACAAGACGTTTGGCCTGGAGTTGCTTCAGACCGGTTTCGACTTCCAGCGTGCTGAGGGAGACAAGCTTGCAGACGGAGTCTAAATTTGCGACTTTTCGAAAGTTCGCATGATAGGCCAAAGCTTCCATCAACAGCGTCTGGTTTTCCGTCAGCCGTGGGAACTGGGGATTGTTCTTTTTGTAAACTTTTCGCTCTATCTCGTGTAGCTCGCCGTCAATGCCATCGGTGATGCGGGCGTAGAAAATCGCGACAGACAGCGTACCGATTAAAATCGCGATAATCATCAGCAGCGACCAATTCGGCATTGGCGTTTCCAGTAAAAGCCAATCCCAAAAAAACAGCAGCCAGCCCGTGGTAACTGTCAGCAACGTCAGGTCGAAGTAAGTGTCGAGCAGCGTCATGGCAACCCCGGCGACCAGGAAAATTCCCGCCGGGTAGGCCATGGCCTTGAACATGAACGGAGAATGCTTGCCTTGTGCTGCCATGCTACTCGTCTCGAGTATGGAAACAGATGTAATCAGCATAGCAGCGCAAAAGTGCTCGTCTGGCTTGCAAGTTCAGTTATCGATCCAGCAAAGGTGCCAGCAGTGCACACATGCCCCGCCAGTGCGAACCCTCCCAGTAAATCCGTTGGCAGCCGTCGCAGCGCAGGAAGTGCGAATAGAGCGCGCCAACCCGTGGCGGCACCTGCAAGCGGGCCAGTTCCGCGCTGATCTCGTGCAGCGGCAGGTTGCAATGAAGGCACAGGCTGAACGGTCGAGCGCTACGCGCCAGGTCCAGGCGTTCGTAGATTTCACGCAGCTGCAACGACGGCTTCAAAGCGTGCACGTAACAGCCGTGGCTGATGATGCGCCGCTTGAGCAGCTCGCGGTCGCGGGTCAGCACGATGCGCCCTTGCGTTGCTGCGATCTCGGCGATCTCGCCATCCTCGAAGCCATTGTCGTAGAGCGTGTCGAAACCGCTCATGCGCAACAGGCTGGCCAGCCCACCCAGGTGCGCATCAGCGACGAAGCGCAACACCCGTAAAGGCTGCGCACGCACCTTCAGCAGCGGGCTGATGTCCAGCGCTTCGAACTTGGGATACACCGCCAGCCGGTCACCATCGATGATCACCCGATCCAGGCCCACCGACTCACCGTTGAGCAGCACCAACTCGACCTCCGTGTGCGGTATCCCGAGCGCCTCGATCATGTGCTTGACCGTCGCCCCTCGCGCGCACTCGCAGGTGAATGACTGCCGCCGCCGCTCGGCCGGCAGGAAATCGTTGAGCTCCTCGTAGAAGCGGAAGGTTGCGCTGGTCATGCTCAACAGTATGGCAGGACTGCAGGGTGAGCGAGTCCAGTGCGAACATTTGCAATACGGCGCGTTTTCATCAGATCGAATAGGGTTTGCCCGGAGGATCTTTAGGTGAAAATCAACTAACTCAAGCGACGGGCTAACTGAACTTTAAACAATATATCCCGCATACTTAGCAATCGAGTTGAGCGGGCAAGAAAACGCAATAAGGCAACTCGATTTACTTCACCAAGTTTGGAGGTATTCCTCTGCGCGTTACATTGGTGCGGACGGAAAGGCGCAGGCAGGCATGGCATTGAACGTGGCAGATGCTCACGCGTTTCATTGCCGGCAACGCAACCACCAGGAACTAACGCAGGTCATTCAACACGCAGTGTATCGGCCGCGTTACAACTTAATATAGATGCCATGGAAGAACAGCGCCAGTGATATGGAGTCAACTTACGCAGTTGCATGAGCGATCAGCAGCCGTTCCAGTAAGTAATGCCAGCGCGATCTAGCGTCAACAATCTGGCTGGCAGGATTCGCAATTAGCTGTCGCGTGCATGAAGTCGGTAAGTGAGCTTCCGGTTGACGGGCGGGTAAGGCCAAGAACGCCCTTGCCGCCGCCCCAATAAAAAACTGTACTCACGCACAGGAAGACTCTCATGCACACCATTCGCAACACCTTGGTGGTGGTGGATTGGCAGCAGTCCAGCGACCTGATCCTGAACCGGGCCAAAATGATTGCCAGCGCTACCCAGTCGCACCTGCACCTGCTGGCTTGCGACAAAGGCAATCAACATTCCTCCTACATGAACGACATGCAAGGCGCCCTGGTAAAGGAGGGTTACAGTGTAAGTACCCAGCAGGCCTGGCAAGGGAGTCCGTACAAGACCATCATCGCCGCCCAGCAAGCGCAAGGCTGCGGCCTGGTGATCAAGCAGCACCTGCCCGACAACCCGCTGATAAAGGCCCTGCTTACCCCCGAGGACTGGAAGCTGCTGCGATACTGCCCCAGCCCGGTGCTTATCGTAAAAACCACAAGGCCCTGGACCGGTGGCGCCATTCTCGCGGCCATCGATGCTGGCAGCAGTGACATGGAACATCGCGTCCTGCATTCCGGCATCGTCAGCCACGGCTATGACATCGCCACACTGGCCGGGGGCACGCTGCACATGTTGAGTGCCCACCCCTACCCCATGCTGTCGGCGGCCGACTCCGTATTCCAGCTCAAGGAAAGTATTCAGGCGCTCTATCGCGAACTGTGCAAGACATTCCAGGCCGAATTCGACGTCAGCGACGAACGCCTGCATATCGAGGAAGGTCCTGCCGAGGTTCTGATCCCGTACATCGCGCACAAGCTCGAAGCGGTGCTCACAGTGATCGGTAGTGTGGCCCGCACCGGACTGTCTGGCGCATTGATCGGCAACACCGCCGAGATGATCCTGGACACCCTGGACAGCGACGTACTGGTGCTCAAACCGGACGACATCATTACCCACCTGGAGGAACTGGCCGCCCCATCACACGGTACATCGGCAGACACTACGACATCCTCCTGGCCGTATCACCACCATAACCATCGGCCACATACTTAAGAGCCCGACAAGCAGTCTAGCCAGCTATCCCACCGACGTCGCCCTTGCAGCCCGTGCCGGTTCACGGGATGTCACCAGGCCGATGAAGGAAATCGCCAACGCCAGGCCGATGGTCGCGCTCACTTCGGTGCGGTGCTCGGGCGTGATCATCATCACCGCCAGCGCCGCACAGATGAACAGGATGACCAACCAGGTCAGCCCTGGGAACAACCACATGCGAAAGGCCAGTTCGACCTTCTGCCGACGCAACATCCGCCGCATGCGCAACTGCGACACGGCAATGGCCAGGTACACCAGCAAGGCGATGGCGCCGGAACTGGCGAGCAGGAACTCGAACAGGCCGGCGGGCATGAAGTAGCTCCAGACAGTGATCGCGGCGCCCAGCACCGTGCTGGCGATGACGGCGGCCCGCGGCACGCCTTCGGAGGAGGTCGCCTTGAGCGCCTTCGGTGCGTCGCCACGACGGCCCAGCGAGTACAGCATGCGCGAGGCAATGTAGATCGAGGAGTTCATGCAACTGGCCACGGCGATCAGTACCACCACGTCCACCATGAACTTGGCGTGGGGAATGTTCATCAGCTCAAGCGCGCGCTGGTAGGAACCCACGGAAGCCAACAGCGGATCATTCCAGGGCACCACGGAGATCACCACGAAAATCGACAACAGGTAGAACACCCCGATCCGCCAGATCACCGAGCGAGTGGCCTTGGCAATGTTTTGCGCGGGGTTATTCGATTCGGCAGCGGCGATGGTGACCGCCTCCGTACCGATGAAGCTGAACATGATGGTGATGAAAGCGCCGACCACCGCGGACAAGCCGTTGGGGGCAAAGCCGCCGTGCTGGGCCATCAGGCCGCTCAAGCCGCTGACCTGGCGATCGGGAACCCAGCCCATCAGCACGGCAAAACCCACACCGATGAAACCGATGATCGCCACGACCTTGGCCATGGCGAACCAGAATTCGAACTCCCCGTACTTGGACACACTGAACAGATTGGTCACCACCAGGGCGATGATCGAACCCAGGGCGAACAGCCAGGCATCGACCTGGGGAAACCACTGGTGCAGCACATGGCCGGCCGCCAGGGCTTCGATGGGAATCACCAGGACCCAGAACCACCAATAAAGCCAACCGATGGTAAACCCGGCCCAGCGCCCGATGGCCTGGTCGGCATAGGTAGAGAACGATCCGGTATCGGGATTGGCCACCGCCATTTCCCCGAGCATGCGCATGACCAGCACGACCAGCAGGCCGGAGAACAGATAGGCCAGCAAGACGGCCGGGCCAGCGGCGGCAATGGCATGCCCCGACCCGACGAACAGGCCGGCACCAATGATGCCGGCGATGGAAAGCATGGTGACGTGACGAGGCTTGAAGCCCTGCGCCAATTGGCCGTTCGAATCCTTGAAACTGGGGCTTGTCATTGTGGGCACCGCGGCAAAAGATGCGCCACCTTACCCGGCTTTTCCGCCAAATCAATTACCTGATCGCGTCGCCTCCGTACCTGATCTCGACACATATCAAGTATTCGTTCACAGCCAACACTCATCAGTCATCAACAGGGCGCCGTCGTTGGAGGATCACGCAAAAGATGACAAGGTCATTGGCCCAGTTGCTGGAAGAGCGTCTCCGATTTGCTCGGCACACTGCTTTCAGCTGCTTGCGTGAAATGCCCCTACTGCTTGACCAAGGCTTGCACTCAGGCGCTGCAGGTCGCCATTGGCCATTTCCAGGCGTTCACACTCCTCGGCATTTTGCTCCACCACCAAGTCCACCTGACCCAGGGCCGCATCGACACGGCAGACGATGTCGTGTTGGGTCGCTGCCGCTTGGGTGATGCTCTGTCCGGTTTGTTCGACACGCGAGATAGCCTCGGTAATCGCGTCCAGAACCTGGTTCGCCCGCGTAGTCAGATCAACGCCCTCAGCGGTCAGCCGCTGGCTGTCACACAGGCAGGCGGCGGTATCACCGGTCACCTGCCCGAGACGTTGAATCATGCTGTCGATCTCCCCCGTTGACGCTTGCGTGCGCCTGGCGAGTGCCCGTACTTCATCCGCGACTACTGCAAAACCACGACCATGTTCACCGGCACGGGCAGCCTCGATAGCAGCGTTCAAGGCCAGTAGATTTGTCTGCTCGGCGATGGCGCTGATCACGTCCAGCACACGGGTAATAGCCTTGCTCTGCTGTTCCAGCATTTGCATGGAGCTTGCACTGCTGGTCATTTCCCGCGCCAACCGCTGCAGGCTTTGACTGGCTTGTCGTACCAGATCGTCCCCCTGATGGATCAGCTCGCAGGTCTCACCCAGGGTTATCTGGTTGTCTGCGACTTGCCGGGTAACCTGCGCAGCAGCCAGTGTCATATGCTGCATGGCCTCGACCACCTGCGCGGTCTGTTCGCGCTGCGCACGTACTCCCTGCCCTGTGCGCTCGACCATTGAGTCCAGGGTGACGGCGGCAGAGTCGAGCTGTTGCACTTCGCTGCCGATCCGTCCCACAAGATTTCGCAGCGCCTGCAGCATCAGGTCGATCGCGTGGCCGAGCTGGCCCAACTCGTCGTGCCGACCAGGCAGTGCCGGACGCTCTTTCAGATCCCCCGCCGCCACACGTTGCGCCAGTTCAAGCATCGACCTCAGTGGAGTGACAATCGAGCGACGGATCAACAGGCACGCACCGACGCTGAGCACCACCGCCAGCAGCACCATCACCGCCAGTTGTAGCTCCAGACGTTGGCGAAGTAATTCATAAGCTTGCCCGGCCCTGACGCGCTCGTCTTCCAATAGCATCGTCACTTTCTCAGCCGAAATCGACATGCTCGCCTGTTGCGCCAGGGCCTGTTCACCACTGACGGCATATCCCAAAAATGCCTGGCGATATTCGGTCAACGCCGCGCTGGCCTCATCCAGAGCACGATGCCGATCGCCGTCGAGTTGCGCATTCAGGCTGCTCAACGCCGTGGCAAGCTCACTGATACGGTTGACCCAGTCGTCCCGATAACGCTTCTGCGGATCCAGGGTAAAATACAGCTCGCTGTCGCGCAGGTTGGCCAAGCGTTCGCGTAATACAACCGCCTCCTCCAGTTGCTGCATTGACTGGGCATCGGGCAGCCTGTGCTGCTCCAGATCCAGGTTGATATCGTCCAGTTGATCGAGGAACACCTCGCCGAAACGCTGTCCCGACGTTTGCGCCAGCACTTGCATGCATAGCCGCGCTTGTAACGCCTGCTGGCGCGCCTCGGCATAGGCTTGAAACGCCTTCAGGTATCGGTCGGATGAGTCCGCAAGCGTAAGAGCGAAGTCCTCGCCCAAGCGTGCAAGTGGTGATCCGGCTTGTAGCTGACGCAGTGCCTCCTCGACCTGCGCGGCCGTCTGCGGAGACGGCAGCAAACCGAAATCCTTCTCCGCAAGCCGCGCTTGGGCGAGATTGGCTTTGCGGCGATCCAGCTCGCGTAAATGTGTGGCGCTGGACTGCGTGGCCTGCACCGAATACCAGGCGGTGAGCGCCATGCCCAGCGTGCAGATCAGCACCAGACCGAAGCCGAGGGACAGCTTGCCGCCGACACTCAGGCGGCTGGGCAAAGCACCGAGGAAGTTGGTGGTCATGTGCAAGAAAGGCCTGACACCAACGCGCTGGCAAGCGTCAGCCTTGAAGACACACGCGGCAATGCGGCGATGTAGCGAATAGCCATCGAATGAACCCTCTTTTATTGTTTTTGTTGGCCATTGTTATCAGCCGGCTCCGGCCCGGTAAGGCAGCCGGAACCGGTACGCGTCACTTGGCGGGTCAGGCGGAGCGATGCGCACAGGTTGCCTGTGACAGAGGGGGGGTGACTAATCGCTTGTCGGGATGCGACCTATCGGCAAGCACAATACCTGAACGATCGGCGAGCGAGTCGATAAGGGCGCAAAGGGAGGTCAGGCATTGATACGCAGGTTCAAGCGTCTACGGGATCGTAGTCGTTCACATTGGATACCTGGGCATGCATGCGGCCCAACAAATCGATCAGGGTGTCCACTTCAGAAGCAGAGAGCCCGCTGAGCAAGCGCCGCTCTCGTTCCAGTGCAACCTTGAGCACCCGATCATGCAGTGCTTTTCCGCTGTCAGTCAGGCTGACGGTGTAGCGCCGCGCATCCTTCGGATCGACCTGGCTGCAAATGTGCCCTGCAACTTCCAACGATTGCAGTGAACGGCTGACCGCACTCTTGTCGAGTCCGATCGTCTGACAGATTCGATTGGCCGTGATGTCATTTTCCACGGCGAGCATCGAGAGCATTCGCCACTCGACCACACCGATGCCGAAATGCTTGCGATAACACTGCGATGCCCCCGAAGAGAGCTTGTTGGACAAGAAATTCAACAGTGCAGGGACATAACGCGTCAGGTTCAGTTGGGATTCTGCGGACATTGAACGAACACCTTGAATCGGCGAGGCCTTTGAATATTAGTTGACACCGCAACTAAATAATCGGAGGATTTCTCTACCGAACGTCACGGGGGATGAGCTGCATGATATGCCGTCGCCCTGACTCATAAAAATAATTATCAGGTCCTGGTCATGAACCCCTTCAATCTCACCTCCTTCGCCTTGATCAAGCAAACGATCGCCCACCACGCCCCAGCGCCCGGCTGACCCGTCCCCCAGCCAATGCTCTGACCAATGCTTTTTTTCAGCAGCCACTTCAGTGTGGAGGGATAAGTCATGCTTCAAGTCAACGTCACCCGCAAAGCAGAGGAAGCCGAAGGCATCTGCAGTTTCGAACTGTGTGCCGCGCACGGTAGTACGCTGCCGGCGTTCGAGGCCGGTGCCCACATCGACATCCACATTGCCGAGGGTCTTACCCGGCAGTACTCCTTGTGCAACGATCCCCGGGAACGCCACCGCTACCTGATCAGCGTGCTCAAGGACCCGGATTCCCGTGGCGGCTCCAAAGCCATGCATGAGCAGGTACGGTCTGGGCAAACGCTCACCATCAGCACTCCGCGCAACCTTTTTCCGCTTGATCGCTCAGCCAGCCGACACCTGCTGTTTGGCGGTGGCATCGGGATCACGCCCATGCTGGCCATGGCCTATGAGCTATCGCACCAGGGAGCCGATTTCGAGTTGCACTACTGCTTTCGATCAAGCAAACGCGCGGCGTTCGTTGCAATGCTTGCGCAAACTCCTTTCGCCGGGCGCATAAAGTTTCATGACGATAGCGGCCCCCAGATCCAGAAGCTGGATGCGTCAGCCTCGCTCGCGACACCAGACGCTGGCACCCATCTCTATGTGTGCGGGCCGGCGGGTTTCATGAAGTACATCCTCGATGCTGCGCAGCACGCCGGGTGGTCGCAGGACCGCGTCCATAAAGAATTCTTCGCCGCAGACCCGATCGATCAAAGCGCTAATGCACCCTTCGAAGTCGAGCTGGCAAGCAGTGGCCAGGTTTTTCAGATTCCTGCCGAACGCACGGTGTTCGAAGTGCTGGACGAGGCCGGCATAGCGATCGAGTCATCCTGCGAGCAAGGTGTCTGCGGCACCTGCGTAACCCGTGTACTCATGGGCATACCAGACCACCGGGACAAGTTTCTGACAGTGACCGAACACGCTGCAAACGACCGCTTTACCCCCTGCTGCTCTCGCGCCAGATCATCACGACTGGTACTTGATCTCTGAATTCGAACAACAACATGGAGAACACCATGAGTACATCCACTCTCCAAACGCTTGCCGTAGAAATTCCAGCGCCTGCCTTGCCTGACTTCCCCCTGAACCAGTGGTACGTCGCTGCCCTGGGTTGGGAGTTGAAGGACAAGCCCGTGGGCCGGACACTGCTCAACAAGCCTGTCGTGCTATTTCGCAAAGCCAACGGCGAGGTCGCTGCGCTGGAAGACCGCTGCTGCCATAGAGCGCTGCCATTGTCGAACGGCACGCTCGAAGAGTCCGGCATTCGTTGCGGCTACCACGGCCTGCTGTTCGATGAACGCGGTCAATGCGTCGAGATCCCTGGCCAGGACAAGATTCCGAGCAAGGCCCAAGTGCCCGCGTATCATGTACGTGAGCAGGACCAGATCGTCTGGATCTGGTTTGGCAGCGAGACTCAATCCGAACCGGCCTGCGAGCCGCCGACCTACCCTGTCCACAGCAATGGCAAATATTTGTTCGACGGTAGCGTGTACCACTACAACGCGCCTTATCAGTTGATTCACGACAACCTCATGGACTTGAGCCATCTGGGTTATGTCCACCTGCGCACCATCGGTGGCAACGCCAGCATCCACATGAATGCCCGGATGAGCGTGGAAAGTGAAGACAACGTGGTACGGGTCGTGCGCCACATGCCGGATTCTGTTCCACCCCCCACCTACACGGCCGCCTACCCGTTCAAAGGTACCGTGGACCGCTGGCAGGAAATCGAATTTCACGTCAGTCACCTGCGCATCTGGACCGGTGCGGTAGATGCCGGCACCGATGACCTCGATGACCCCGACCGCGGTGGTTTCCATATGCGCGGGTTCCACGGGGTAACGCCAGAGACCGAAACCACCAGTCACTACTTCTGGACCATCGCCACCAACCCCGAAAGCGATCCCGAAGCCATCAAGGCAAAGGTGATCGAGCAAACGGTACTGACCTTCGATGAAGACAAGGAAATTATCGAAGCCCAGTACCGGAACATGTGCCGGTTCGGCGTGCGCCCAATGATCGACATACATGTCGATGTCGGTGCCAATCGCGCCCGCCGCATCATCGAGCAGCTTCGCCAATCCACTTCTTGAGTACACGGCGCATGCGCTCTGAATGACTGTGCGTGCGCATTTTTCCCGGCCGACTCAGGCGTTCCTTCGTCCTGAGCGCGGTGCCGCCCCGGAGTCGAGTCGCGGCTGCGAGGCACCTTGCATGCTCCACTGACCTACAAAAACAAGAAGGTATCGACATGTACACACTGCAATCCCTGCTTGGCGGGGCGGTTTCGGCTGCCCGTCGTTCACATCAACTCTCAACCCATAACCTCGGAGCCTGACGCCATGAGCCAGTCGATTGGGCAACAGCTGGACGAAAAACCCATGGTCAGTTTCCAGTGGGGCGTGATTGCGCTCTGCTTTCTGATCAACATGCTGGATGGCTTCGATGTATTGGTGATGGCATTCACCGCGGCTTCCATTTCCGCCGACTGGGGCCTGAGCGGCACTCACCTAGGTTACCTGCTCAGCGCAGGACTTGTTGGAATGGCTATCGGCTCGTTGTTTATCGCTCCCTGGGCCGACCGCTTTGGGCGACGGCCGCTCATCTTGCTGTGTGTCGGCATTGCGGGGCTCGGCATGCTGGCGTCATCAAGGGCGACATCCCCAGAAATGCTGGCCGTATTGCGCCTGATCACCGGACTTGGCATTGGTGGCATTTTGGCCAGCAGCTACGTTATCGCTGGGGAGTACGCAAACAAGAAGTGGCGCAGTCTGGCCATCAGCCTGCAATCCACAGCCTACGCACTGGGCGCAACAATCGGCGGCCTGATCGCGGCGCAGATCATCCCGTCGCTGGGCTGGCGTTCGGTGTTCTTCTACGGTGGCGTAACGACGCTGCTGACCTTGCCGATCCTTGCATTCTGGTTGCCCGAGTCCCTGGCATTCCTGCTGTCTCGCCAACCCCGGCGCGCGCTGGAACGTAGCAATGCTCTGCTGCAACGAGTGGCGATCACCTCCCTCGAACGGTTGCCCGAGGCGTTGCGCGAATCCAGGAAACCGCTGCGTGCCACCTTTGCCGAGCTTTTCTCGCCAGCCTTGCTCCGTTCAACCTTGCTGGTGTGGATCGCCTTCTTTCTGGTGATGTTCGGTTTCTATTTCGTCATGAGCTGGACGCCGAGGCTGCTGGTTTCGGCCGGCCTGTCGAATACGCAGGGAATTACTGGTGGCGTGCTACTCAACGTCGGGGGCATTCTCGGCACCTCGCTGATCGGTTTGCTGGCGGCGCGCTTTCGTCTGTCGCGGGTGCTCATGGCCTACCTGCTGGTCAATGCGGTACTGCTGGCAGTCTTCGTGCAATTCACTGCCAACCTGAACCTGGCCTTCGCCCTGGTGCTGCTGATCGGAATCTTCGTCAACGGCTGCGTCGCCGGGCTCTATGCCCTTACTCCGAGCATCTACACCGCCACCCAGCGCGTCACCGGCCTGGGTTGGGGCATTGGCATCGGTCGCGCCGGTGCGATCCTCTCGCCATTGGTGGCGGGCCGGTTGATCGATGCGCAGTGGCAGCCCGCTGACCTTTACCTGTTATTTGCCCTGTCCTTCGTCCTCGCAGCCCTCGCCGTCCGGCTTTTGAAGCCGCAGCGGCTGCTCCAGCTGAACACCGTCGGCAATACCTGAATCAGGCGTCCATAACAATAAAAGCAGGACAAATCACATGCAAAAAACCATTGAATGCCCTTGGCGCTACGGCCTTGGCATGGCGATAGCCTGCGCCTCTACTACAGCCTGCGCAGGGTTCGTGGACGGCAGCAGCGCTTCCCTGACTGCACGCAATTTCTACCTGGATCGAGATTACAAAGGTACCAGTCCGTATTCGGCCGCTCGTGAGTGGGCCCAGGGGTTCATCCTCAAAGCCAATTCCGGCTTTACTGAAGGGACGGTGGGCTTCGGCCTGGACCTGACGGGCATGCTGGGGCTCAAGCTGGACTCATCGCCGGATCGGACCGGCACCCAACTCCTGCCTTACGACCCAACGACCCGAGAGGCGGCAGACGAGTATTCGGAGTTGGGCGTGGCGCTCAAGGCGAAGACCTCCAAGACCCGCCTGTCCATTGGCACGCAGTTCCCTGCCCTGCCAGTGATCACCGCAAGTCCTGCGCGTTTGCTGCCGCAATCCTTCCGAGGCGCCTATGCGGTTTCCGAAGACATCGACGACCTCACGTTGCACACGGGACGCATGGATAGAGTGAACCTGCGCGATTCCACCGACTATCAGCCAATATCACTGGCGTCGCCCAATGGCCGCTTCAAACCAGGTGCCAGCTCCGAACGGTTTGACTTCATCGGCGGCGACTATCGCCGGTCTGACACATTGACGCTTCGCTATTTTCACGCCGAACTGAAGGACATCTATACCCAGGACTTTGCAGGCGGCATCCATCTGCTGCCCCTCGGCCCCGGCAAACTGAAGACCGATGTGCGGGTCTACCGCAGTCGGGAGAACGGTCGGGCAGAAGCTGGCAAGGTGGACAACCTCAACGCCGGTGCGATGTTCAGCTACCAGATCGCCGCCCACACCCTGGGCATGGGTTACATGTACCAGACGGGCGACACGGCGATGGCCTACATTGCCGGTGGGGAGCCAATGGTGCTCAGCGATGGCACCATGAGCGCAGACTTCGTCAACCCGAAGGAGCGGACCTGGGTGGCGCGTTACGACTACAACTTTGCCGCCGTCGGCCTGCCGGGGCTAACCGGCATGGCCCGCTATTTGAGGGGAAGCCACATCGACCTGCCTCATCTGGGGGGCAGCGATCTGACGGAGTCCTCTAAAGATCTGGAGCTGGCCTATGTCATACAGTCAGGCCCGGCAAAGAACCTCGCTCTACGCTTACGCCACGCGTTGTATCGCAATGAGCAGAGTGCAGCCTCGACATTCCGAAGTGACAACGAAACCCGGATCAACATCGACTACACACTCAAGGTCTGGTGACTGACTGCAGGAAAAGTGTCTGCCCTCATGCATCCATGCTGTTGCATGAGGGCAACCCGGTCAATGCGTTGGAAACACCACGCCCACCCGCTCGGCATACTTCATCCAGGCCGCCTTGAGCCGTTGCACCGTCTCCGGTTGGGCGGCCGCCAGGTCGGTGGTTTCGCCGCGGTCCTGCACCAGATCGAACAATTGCCATTGCGGCGGCTGGGCGTTATCGCCAAACCCGCCCTGCGGGCGCATGCCAAGCAGCTTCAGGTTTCCCTCGCGGTAATAGGCATTGCCGAACAGCTCTCCGGCCAGGCTGTCGTCAATGTGCGGGCTGCCTTTACCGGCGAGCATTGGCAGCATTGATTTGCCGGTGATCGGGTGTTTATCGGCATCGGCTGGCAGTGCGATACCTGCCAGTTCCAGGAAGGTCGGCGCCAGGTCATCCACCCGCGCTACGGCGCGTTCCACCCCCTGACGACGCAATGCCTTGGGCAACTGGACGATCGCCGGCACGCTGATGCCGCCTTCTGCAGTGGTGCCTTTGAGCAGGTGGAAGGGAGCCGCGCTGACCTCGGCCCAGCGCAGGCCATAGTCGATCTGTGATCCCTTCTGCCCGAGGTTGGCATAGCTATTGTCGGTGCGCACGCCCGGTGGATAGAACTGGGCGTGGTTCTCCCCCGCCGCCCCGTTATCCGACATGAACACGATCAGGGTGTTGTCGTACTGGCCACTCTGGCGCAGGTAATCGATCAAGCGGCCGATGTTATGGTCGAGGTTATCGACCATGGCAGCATAGATTTCCATCTTCCGCGCCTCGACGCGTTGCTGCTCAGGGCTCAGTTGCTCCCAGCCCGGCAGTTTGGGATTGACCGGCAACGGCTGCGCCGGCCGGGCGTCGCTGGCCATGATGCCAAGGCTTTTCATTCGTTCGATCCGCGCCGAACGGACGCTGTCGTACCCTTGATCAAACCGCCCCTTGTACTTATCCAGGTACTCCTTGGGCGCTTGCAGCGGCCAGTGCGGCGACGTGAAGGCCGCGTAGGCGAAAAACGGCTTGCGGTCTTTCTGGCTGTTTTGCAGGTAGCCGATCAGCTTGTCGGTGTAGAAGTCCGAGGAATAGAAATTCTCCGGCAACTCCACGGCCTTGCCGTTTTCGCGGTAGTGCACCTGCTCGATTTTGGTCGGGTCGAGGCTGGAGGGTTTGAAGTGCGATGCACCGCCCTCCAGCAAGGTGAAAGACTGCTCGAATCCTCGTTGATCAGGTCCTTGATCCGCCTCCAGGCCCAGGTGCCATTTACCGACCATCAGGGTGCTGTAGCCGCCCTGTTGCAGCAGTTCGGCAATCGAGTAAGAACGCTGGTTCAGATACCCCTCGTAACCCGGCTTGCCCCGTTGAAACGGTTGCAAGGCTTCAGCCATGGTGCCGAGCCCGGCGAGGTGATTGTCGGTGCCGGACATCAGCATCGAGCGGGTGATCGAACAGGTCGGTGCAGCGTACAGGTTGGTGAACTGCAGGCCATCCCTGGCTAGTTGATCCAGGGTTGGCGTATTGATTTCGCCGCCGTAGCTGCCCAGGTCGGAATACCCCAGGTCATCGGCTACGATCAGCAGGATATTGGGCTGCGCGGGGCCGGCGCTGGCCGCCATGACCAGGCTGCTGCCCAGTGCCAGCACGGCCGTTAGAAACGTTTGAGGCAGACGCATGTGTTCTCTCTTATTGTGTTTTATCAAGGGCTGTTCCTGGCTTTTGCGCTGGCGGCTTACTCTTCGAAAATCGCCACCGCGCGAACAAACCCCGCCGATGCGTGCTTGATCTTGTAGGGAAAACACGACACCACGAATCCACTGGCCGGCAGGGATTCCAGGTTGGCGAGCTTTTCCATTTGCCCATAGCCGATATCGCGTCCGGCCTTGTGCCCTTCCCAAATGATCGAGGCATCGCCGTCGGCTGCAAAACGCTCTCGGGTGTACTTGAATGGTGCATCCCAACTCCAGGCATCGGTGCCGACCACCCGCACCCCACGCTCCAACAGATACAAGGTGGCTTCACGACCGATTCCGACACCGGCATCCAGATACCCCGGTTGACCGAATAACGCCCCGGCACGGGTGTTGACCAGCACGATATCCAGTGGCTGCAATTGATGGCCAATTCGCCCCAGCTCGGCTTCGAGCTCGTCGGCCGTCACCACATGACCGTCCGCCATATGCCGAAAGTCCAGCTTCACCCCCGGTTGCAGGCACCAATCCAGCGGTAACTCATCGATGCCAAACGCCGGCTGACCGCCGTCGGTGGTCGAGGCGTAATGCCAGGGCGCATCCATGTGCGTGCCGCTGTGGGTGGTGATGTGCAGTCGCTCGGCCGCCCAGGATTCGTTGCCTGGCATCTGCTCGAGCTGCAGCCCGGGGAACATCGCGGCCATTTCCGGCCAGCCTTGTTGGTGATCCATGTAATCGATCTTCGGCAGCAAGGGTGGCGGATCGGTATAGGGGTTGTTGTCGAGGGTGACCGAGAGGTCGACGAGACGACGCTTAGGCTTGTTTGGCTGTGACATGAAGGGTCTCTCCGGTCAGGGGCAAGTGTCGGGGGGTGGCGGGATTCAGTGAGTTGCGGACCAGCGCGGCAGCATTACGGTCATGGTTGAAACCGGCGGCTCGCGCTTGCGGGGTTTTCAGTGGTGGCATGCGCCCGAACAGCGCTTCGAGTCGGGCGTCTGGCGCATAGCTGATCAGGTTACGGCGCTCTTGCCCGTAGCGCTCGGCCAATGCGTCGATCACCTGGGCCATGGACAAATGCAGAACCGGCAACTGCCACACCCGTTGCGCGCCCAACGCGGCGCCATCGAGCTCTGCAGCGTGGATCAGGTTGTTCACACAGCAGCGCGCCGACATCCACCAGGCTGTCGCCTCTGGCGAGACCGGGCAGCGATAGGATTCGCCTTCGGCAAAGGCCCGCATCAGGTCGCTCATGAACGCCGAACGCAAGCCATTGGGCTCGCGGGGCCGAGCGACAATGCCCGGCAGGCGCAACACGCGACCATCCACGTCGCCGCGCCGGGCAAGGTCGCTCACGGCGCTTTCCACCATGGCCTTGTGCGTGCCATAGGACAGTTCGGGGTGCAGCTCGGCAGCCTCGTTCATCCGTTCCGGCAAATCACCGCCATACACCGCGACGCTGCTGGCATACACCAAAACGGGTGGCTGGCTGTTGTTGCGCAGCTGGTTGAGCAATTCCAGGCTGGCCAGCAGGTTCACCTGGTAACCGAGTTCATACTGCTCTTCTGCCGCGCCACCGGGAATGCTGACCAGATGGAACACCACGTCGATGCCGTCGGCCAACACCCGGCGCATCAAGGCCGGATCGGTCACGCTGCCGAAATGACGACGCAGGCGAGCGTCTTCCGGCAAGCCCTGCAAGTCCCTGTCCAGCACCAGCAACGAGCCAATGCGCTGGCCACGCAAGCTGCCCCGCGCCAGCAAGCAGCGCACCAGCTCTCGTCCGACAAAACCATTGGCACCGGTAATCAACACACGCATAAGCCGCTCCTCAGCCTTGGGCCTGGACCACGCATTGATCGATGCCGCCGAACAACGACTGGCCGTCGCTATCCAGGACATCCATGCGCACGCGGTCGCCAAAGCGCATGAAGCCCGTCTGTGCGGCACCGTGCTCGATCATTTCAATGGCGCGACGCTCGGCAATGCAGGCCGAACCCGCACTGCGTTCGGCATTCGAGACCGTACCGGAGCCGATCAGCGTGCCCGCGCGCAGCGAACGAGTGAGCGCCGCATGGGCGATCAACTGGCCGAAGCTGAAGTTCATCTGCCCGCCGTTCGGATGACCGAACCATTGGCCATTCCAGTGCACCTGCAACGGCAAGTGCACTCGCCCGTCGCGCCAGGCATCACCCAGTTCGTCCGGGGTGATGGCCAGCGCAGCGAAGCTGGATGAGGGCTTGGCCTGCAAGAACCCGAAGCCGGTACGCATTTCCCGCGGGGCCAGGGCGCGCAAACTGACGTCGTTGACCTGCAGGATCAACTTGATGTGCTGCAGCGCCCTTTGTGCGTCGCAACCCATTGGCACGTCATCCACCAGCACCACGAACTCGCCTTCGAAATCGATGCCCTGGCTCTCGCTCGGCAGCACGATATCGTCGCGCGGACCAATGAAATCGTCGCCAGCACCCTGGTACATCAGCGGCGTGTGTTCGACGCCGTCGATGGGATCGAGGTTGAACGCTTTCTGCATCAGCGCACCGTGACTGAGGAAGGCCGAGCCGTCGCACCACTGATAGGCACGCGGCAAGGGTGCCATGGCCTGGCTTGGGTCGAAGGCAAAGGCATCCGCCGCTTCGCCGGCATTCAATTGACGGGACAGCGCCTGCAAGCGCGGCTCGCTGCTGCTCCAGTTTTCTATGGCGTGCTGCAAGGTCGGCGCCACGCAACTGGCGTCCAGTGCCCAGGCGAGGTCCTGCGAGACCACGACGAGCTGACCGTCACGGCTGGCGTTTTTCAGGGTGGCGAGTTTCATACCGATGCTCCTTGCTCAGGGTTCAACTCAGCGGCGAAGCGCCCGTCGAGAAGAATGAAGACCATGCGCGCCATCGCTTCGGTGCGATTGCTCCAGGCGTGGTTGGTGCCGCGCTGTACCACGACGTCGCCGCGCTTGAGGTGCACCTCTTCCTGATCCAGTACCAGCCACACTTCCCCCTCGGTGACGATGCCGTAGTCGAGCGTCTCGGTGCGGTGCATCAATTTGTGCCGGGAGTCAGCTTTGCCGGTACCGGCGTGGGATTGGCCAATTTCGGCGAACGCTGCCGCGGCCTCTTCAGCGCTGACCTGGTTCTGCACGCTGTCCGGTGGAATATCCACCACCCGAATCACGCTGCCCTGTGGTCCGGGGCTCAGTTGCAACGGTTTGCTGCTGGGATCGCTGGCGTTGTCCAGCAACGCCGGGCTGGCGCTGCTGTTCCACAGTTCATGAAACACCGTGCCCGGCACGGACAACAGCGGGAACACGTTCGGCGTCGGCCCATTGCTGGCGACGATTGCCTGGCCATGTTGATCGTGACCGGTAACCACTCGTTTGAATTCAGGAAGCGCTTGCATGAAAAATCCTCGTTCAGTTTCCGTCGCCGGCGGTGGTGCCACCGACAACAACATTCGCATGAGGTGACAGGCCACCGAGCCGGGGCACGGCCAGGCAAACCGCCGCCACCAACAGTTGCAGCCCACCGACGATGGCCAACGCTTGGGGCAGCGCGGTGACGCCGCCACCGGTCACGCCGAGTACCACCAGGGGGCTAATGAATTCGCCGGCGAAGATGGCCGCGGTAAAACACCCCGCCGCCCGCCCGCGTTGATGGAAATTGACTTGCGCCATGATCCAGGTGATCAGCGTGGGCAGCATCAAGCCGATGCCCAGGCCGTTGATCGTCACGGCAACCACGACCTGCACGTGGGTCAAGGCGTCAGCCATCAACAGCCCGCCGATGCCCGCCAGTACGAAGGCGATCAACAGCATGTGTTGCCCCCGCATCCCGCTGAACAAACGGAAGCTCAACGCCCCGATGAGCACGCCCAGTTGATTGGCGCCCATGGTCATGCCGATCTGTTGCGGGGCATCCACGTGCAGCAGGTTGAGCAGGTAGCCGGCCTGTACCGGCACGATAAACAGGCTCATGCCCGCCAACAGCGACAACACATACATGGGCATAAGGGCGCGCCATGGAAATTTGCCTGCCGGCACCGGCGGAGTTGCTCGCTCTGGCTGCGCGCGAGGCTGCGGCTCCCACAGTTTCCAGGCCATCAACGGCAGGAAAACCAGGCCCACGGCGTACAAGCCAAACGGGGTACGCCAGTCGTTTTGTCCAAGAAAGCCACCCAGCGCGATGAACACCGCCGCCGACAACGACGTGGCGACCATCTGCAAGGCAAACAATCGCTCACGCCTGGCACCGCTGTAGTAGTCACCCATCAATGTGGTGCAGCAGGTCATGATCCCCGCCTCGGCCAATCCGATGCCCGCACGACTGAGCACGATTGCCGCAAGCGAGTCGAGCCAGAGCGGCAGCACGCCGCAGAGCACGTACAACAACATGCTGGCCAGCAACAATGGCTTGCGCCCCAGCCGATCGGCGATCAGCCCGGCGAACGGCGCCAGCAAGGCGATCATCAAAGCCGGCAAGGTCAACACCACAGGCACCAGCACGGCGCTGCCGGAGACGTCGGCAAAATGCGCCTGCATCCGCGGCAACACCGGGGCCAGCAACACCGCGCCCAGCACGGGCAGACAGCTGCCCAACAGCAACAACAGCGATTGCGCCAAGCCGGCTTGTCGGCTGGCGTTTTCTACGGGGGAATTAGCGACCATGGCAGAGCTCCTTGATTCGCAGCTGATGAACGTCGGCGATAACCGCCGACTCAGACCCCGCCACGTTGGCTGACGTCATTGGCACAACGGCACCCTGTGTCTCGCTGCGTGCGGGTAACAGGAAGTACGCCAGCGCCGGCAGCAACACCAAGGCACCGACCATGTTCCAGACGAACATGAACGCCAGCAGCACGCCCATGTCGGCCTGGAACTTGATCGGTGAAAACGTCCAGGTCGCGACGCCAATGGCCAGGGTGATACCGGTCAGCATCACCACCTTGCCGGTAGAAACCAGCGCGCGGTAATAGGCTTCGGACAGGCTTGCCCCCTGGCGCAGATGACCCAGGAGAATGCTCATCACGTACAACGCATAGTCGACACCGATACCGACGCCCAAGGCGATGACCGGCAGGGTGGCGACTTTTACGCCGATGTTCAGCCATACCATCAAGGCTTCGCAGAGGATCGACGTCAGCATCAACGGAATCACCGCGCACAGCGTGGCGCGCCAGGAGCGGAAGGTGATCAGGCACAGCAGAATCACCGCGCCGTAGACCCATACCAGCATCTCGCGGTTGGCTTGCTTGACCACGATATTGGTCGCCGCTTCGATGCCGGCATTACCGGCGGCCAGAAGGAATTGCACCTCGTCGGTGTTATTTGCCGCGGCAAATTTTTCCACGTGTTCGACCAGGCGCGTCAGCGTTTCGGCCTTGTGGTCGGTGAGGTAGGCATACAGGGTCAACAGGCTGCAGTCTTCGTTGTACAAGCCACGCGGTGCGCTGGCGGTGATCATGTTGAGCATCGCCTGGTTGTTCTGCAGTTCGTACCACTTCGGGTTGCCTTCACTGAGGCCGACCAGCATGCGTCGGTTCAGCAGCGCCAGCGAGTTGGTCGAATCCACGCCCGGCAAGGCACGCAGTTGCCAGTCCAGGGCGTCAACCTTGGCGAGAATGTCATAGCGCGCACAACTGCTGGGCGGGGTTTTCACCATCACCGCAAACAGGTCGCTGCTGGCGCCGTAATGACGGGTCAGGAAGGCATCGTCCTGGTTGTAGCGCGAGTCCGCACGGAGCTCCGGCGCACCGGCGTCGAGGTCACCGATTTTCAGTTGCAGGCTGACCAGAAAACCCATCGCCGCCAGCGCGAGGCTAATGGCAATGCACAGGCTGGCCCAGCGCCGATGGGTGAACAGGTCGAGAAAACGCCAGAAGGCATGGCGCGTCTGCCCGGTTTGCTCGGCCTGTTCGCTCTTGAGGCTCAGTTGTGCCGCGCGCGGGGTGACACCGACATACGAGAGCAACACCGGCAGCAGGATCAGGTTGGTGAAGATCAACACCGCCACACCGATGCTGGCGATCACCGCGAGGTCTTGAATGACCTGGATCTTGATCAGCATCAGCACCGCGAAACCCACGGCATCGCACAGTAGCGCCGTCAGCCCGGCGAGAAACAATCGGCGAAAGGTAAAGCGCGCGGCCACGACCCGGTGCATGCCGCGACCGATGTCCTGCATGATGCCGTTCATCTTCTGCGCACCGTGGCTCATGCCGATGGCAAACACCAGGAAGGGCACCAGCACCGAATACGGGTCCAGTTGGTAGTCCAGCAAGGGCAGCAAACCGAGCTGCCAGACCACCGCCACCAGCGAGCACAGCACCACCAGTACGGTGCTGCGCAGGCAACGGGTGTACCAGAAAAGCACAGCGGTGGTGATCAGGATCGCGACGGCAAAAAACAACAGGATCTGCTTCAGGCCGGCAATCAGGTCGCCGACCTTTTTCGCGAACCCGGTGATGTGAATGTCGATGTTGGCGCTTTGATACGTGCTACGCAGTGCCTCCAGTTGCTCGGACAACTCCGCGTAGTCAAGCGGTTTGCCGTCGGCGGTGGAGGCCAGCAAAGGCACGTAGATGATGCTCGAGGTCTGGTCGAACGCCACCAACTGCCCGATTTCATTGGAGCGCTGGACATTGCGCCGCAGCGCTTCGAGGTTGGCGGCGGTGCCGCTGTAGTCATCCGGTATCACCGGGCCGCCATCGAGGCCGTCTTCGGTCACGGCGACCCAGCGCGTGGCGGGTGTCCAGAGCGACTTCATGTAGGCCCGGTCGACACCCGGCGTCAGATAGAGTTTGTCACTCATGGCTTGCAGGGTTTTCAGGTACTCGGCGTCATAGATATCGCCATGTCGGTTGGCGACCACAATGCGCAGGGCATTGCCAAGGCCGGTGAGCTGTTTCTGGTGCTCAAGGTAGTTGGCGATGTAGGGCTGCTGGGTAGGAATCATCTTTTCGAAGCTGGCATTGAGCTCGATACGGGTGGCTTGATACCCAAGCACCAGGGTGGTCAACACACACACCAACAGCACCCACAGGCGGTGGTTGAACAATGTGCGTTCCACCACTGAACCGGAGCGCGGATCGAAATTCGCCAGGCTTGCCGTGGCGTTGTCGAGAGACGTCATAACCTCACTCCGAAGCGGTAGCGATTGACGGCGACAGGCGCGTCAACCCAGTAAAACCAGCCAGCGTCACGCTGCCGTCAGCGGCTTCGATGACACTGGCAACGGGCTTGCCGAGCGGTTTGCCATAAGGCTTGAGCAATGCGCCGGGCTGGTTGTTGGTGCGAAACAAGGCACCACTCTGATTGACCAGCAGTAGCTGGCCGTCAGCGGTGCGGACTGCGTCACTGAAAGACACCGGCATCGACACCGAGGCAGGCTGGAAACTTTCGCCCAGGTCACGGGAGGCAAATGCATTGCCCTTCAAACCGGCCACCAGCAACACGCCGTCGTCGCGCATCTGCAGGGTGAAGAAGCTCCCCGCGTAAGGGCTTTGCAGCTGGGTGAATGACAGGCCGGCATCGTCCGAACGAGCGAGATAACCCTGCTCGCCCGCCAGGAACCAGTGCTCGCCCTGTTGAACGATGGAAGACAAGTGCGCGCCCATCGGGTTATCTATTTGCCCCATGATGGAATGCCAGGTGGTGCCGCCATCGTCGGTGCGAAAGGCCAGGCCGTACGCGCCGACGATCAGGCCGTGCCGGGCATCGACGAATTGCAGGGCGAGAAACGGTTTGTCGGCTCCTTCGGCGCCAAGCCGTTCGGCCGTTTGCACACGTGCCGCTGCGGCATCCGGATCGCTCGCAGAAGGCAGTTGAGCAGTGGCGCCTACCAGCTCTAGCTGTGCGGCACGCAAGCCGTCCATTTGCACAACCCAGTGTTCCCCTCCGTCGCGGGAAGCCAGCACGACACCGGCATGCCCCACAGCCCAGCCGGTATTGGCGTCGACAAACTGCACGGCCGTCAGACTGACCGAAACCGGCACGACGGCTTGCCGCCAGTTGACGCCGTTGTCATCGGAAAGCAGCACGATGCCCCGCTCCCCCACCGCGACCAGCCGCGCACCCGCCCGGGCCAGGTCCAGCAGCACTGCGGATTTCGCTTGCGGTGCCTGCATGGCCGGCGTGTCGAGTGCCTCACCCACCGCCTCGGCGTGCGCCAGGCTAAACGGCATCGCCATCAGCCACACCAGCCGAACAATCACCTGACAGAATCTGTTCATACCGACCTCGAAATACCGTTTGAAACCGGATCACGCTGCGCAAGCCACGATCCGGCCGAACTCACCGTCCGTTTCAACGAACGCCAGCACCCGCCATCGCCGCCGGCGAGAACTCGGAGGCCTTGTAGCGATCGACCATGCCGTACTGCTCAGGCTGGCCGGTGTAGACGTTCTGGATAAACCAGGCGCCGGAAGTCAGGTCATAGAAACCCGAGGACAATTGCGCTTGCGCGGGCAGGTCCGGCAGGACCGCCGGCAACGACCACAGGGTCTTGGCCAGTTGACCGTTGGCGTCCCAGCGGTCGCCCAACATGGCTTGCCAGGTGTCTTCATCGAGGTAGTAGCGGCCCTTCGGCAACTGGTGACGCTTGCCCGGTGCAAGATCGGCCTCGACCACCCACACCCGGTGCAATTCCCAGCGCACGTAGTCCGGGTTCATGTGGTGGGCGAGAAACAGGTCTTCAGGTTTGCCGGCGGCTTGGACCTTGTTGGTGTTGTAGGGGATGTACATCTCCTGCTTGCCCACCAGTTTCCAGTTGAAGCGGTCCATGCGGCCCTGGAACACGCTCAACTCGTCGAACGACATCACCCCGGCAGTCGCCGGTGTCGGCGTATCGCAGCAGGCATTGGGCAGCTTGCGCACGCGGCGTTGCCCGGTCAGGTAGACGTGCGCCTGGGACAGGTCGCCATTGATGTTGGTGCGGCCCATGATCTGCTCGCCGGCGCGCAACGGCGGCCCGACGTTGAGCAGACGGAACAGCCAATAGTCACCGGCGAAGGATTCCGGCGTCCCTTCCTGGTAGTAATACGGCATCTCCTGGATAGCCTGGCCGTCGGTGGTCATGACCTGCTTGCCGTCGGCGGTCATCAGGTAATGACGGAAATGCATCGATAGCGAGGTACCGCGCCAGTTCAACAGATGGTTCCACATGGCTTCTGCGCCATTTTGCGGGATCGGGAACGGGATGCCGCCAAAGGCGCCTTCAGGCACGGGGCCGGCGCTGCTGTCGACCAGTCTGGCGCGGGTGGCGTTTTTAAGTGTGTTGTCATATACCCACTGCGGCGCCGCGGCTGTGCGACGGGTCGGGTACACATCGATGCGATAGGTGTCCGGGAAACGCTTGAACATTTCCTTGGTGCCATCGCTGAGTTTGCCGGCGTATTGCGCAAGGTTTTTCGAGGTGATGCTGAACAATGGCTTGTCTGCGGCAAACGGGTCGGAACGCTTGCCGCCTTCCTTGAACGCAGGATCGACCTTGGTGTAGCCACCGTCCCAGGCAGGAATGGAGCCGTCGGCATTACCGGCGCGCTCGGCCCCGAAAGGCGTCAGGTTTTTCGACAGTTTGGCGGCGTCTTCAGCCGATGCGGCACTCGCCATCTGGCTGCAAATGGCCAGGCTACCGAGCAGTGCCAAGCCAAGGGCCTTGAGCGTGAAGGCGCGGGTTTTCTTGTTGTGGGTCATGCGCAAGTCCTCTTAAAACGTGGTCTTGACGGAGAAAGCCAGGTAGTCCCGGTCTTTCAGCGATTGCTTGTAATTGAACTGGCTGAGCGCGTTGAGGTTGGTGTCCTCGGCGCCGTAGTAATGCGTGTAGGTCAGGCCGGCGGTGACGCGATCCAGGTAGGTCGCGGTGATGCCGATATTCATGTCGCCGCCGTTGTCCGGGCCGAAGGAGCTGACAACGGCCGATTTGCCCAGCGGGAAATAGCTGAGGCCGACGGGGATGCTGATATCGATGCCGGAGAAAAACTGGCGGTAGGTTGGTGTGTAGACCACCTTGAATCCCAGGCCGTCATCGGTGGCATTGGGGTCAAGGGCGGCACGGTTCTTGGTGACACTCAGCAGGCGGTTCCAGGCGATCTCACCGACCAGTCCCGATTCCCGGGCAAGGAAGTTCGGTCCGAACGAGGCCAGCACGTTGAGGTTGACGTGAGCGGTGCGGCCGACCGCGTACAGGGCATCGTCATCGTTGTCGGCGACCACGCCGGGCAGGACGGTCTGGCCGTTGGAAACCAGCGGCATGTTCCAGCGCATCGAGGCTTCGCCAGCGAAGCTGTATTCGTCCATCGTGGTGGAAAAACTGGCACCGAAAGCACGAATATCCTCGGGGTACACCCAGTAATACTCACCGATCTGGCCGGTGCTGAAGTTCGGCGTACCGGTCGACGGCTTGAGATACAGCTTGGGGGTCTTGTCGTGGTACTGGATCGCATACAGGCCGTACTCGACCGTCTCGGCGCTGTACTTCAACTGCAAGCCGCCCTGCCCCGAGCTTTTCGCTTCCTTGTCATTGCCATGGAAGAACGCCGCCGGGCTGCTGGCGTTGCCACCGAGAAACGCTGGAAACGGCGCCCCCACGATCAAGCGTTCGTTGCCTTCACCAATGGTGTCACTGGTGGAGAAGTAACTGCCGGCGCCCGGCAGGCGCGTCTCTTCCCATTCCAACTGGTAGAAGGCGCCGAGCGACACGTCGTCGGTCAGTTGAAAAGTCCCCGACAGCTGACTGACCGGCCGGGTGATTTCCTTGAACTGGGTGTTGGGTACGGACTGCGCCTTCACCACATCGACCGGCGCCATGCCACCGGCAATGCCGTTGGCCCCGAAGAACAGGCTCTCGCCCCAGATCAACCCGTGGCGACCGGCACGCAGGGACGTGGCGTGATCACCCAGCTCGCCGTTCCAGTACACGAACGCATCAAGCAATTCGCCTTTACCGCCATGCAGATGGCGAGTGTCGTCGGTGAATTCGTCGTAGGCCACGGAACGGGCGTTGGCCCTTGCCGGGTCGTCGTTATCGTTGTCCTGCTGGTATTCGGTGTCATACCAGGCGGCCCCACTGAGGCGCGCGCCGACATTTTTAAACGACATATCCAGTTCGGAAAGGATGTCCGTACGGTTGGAAATCAAGCCCTTTTTGAAGGCCCGGTCGCCGTCGTCCTGGTTGAGTGCCACTTGGCCCTCGGTCAGTTTGCTGCTGGGATTTTGCGTGCGCCAGGCAGCGCTGTACTTCACGGTGTTATCCCAACGCAGGTTGAAATCCGGATTGCCGGTATCCACCGAAAAGGCATGGGCCGCCTGGCTGCACAGCACCAGGGCCGCGGCCAGACTGAAAGCAAAGGGTGCAGACGTGCTGACCGGGCGGCGCGCAAGCGTCGCAGTCGTGGAACTAACCATCGCGTTAACCTCTTGTTTTTATAGTGGTAACTGCTGCGGGTGAATCAGATGGGCTCAGCCGTCCGCGCGAGCATCTGCTTGACCAGGCCAATGCGGTCGAACTCGCGGTCGTGTTGCATTTCCTTGTCACCGGCCAGCACCGAGCTTTCGCTGATGTATTTGCAGCGCTCGAAACGGCGTTCCATGAAGCGCTGCAGTTGTTGCTCGATGCTGCCGTCGCGGGTCAGTTCTTCACTGAGCACGATGGCATCTTCAATCGCCATGCCGGCTCCCTGACCGAGGTGCGGCGTGGTCGCGTGGGCGGCGTCGCCGATCAGCAGGACGCGGCCGCGATACCAGGGCTCGTCGACGAACACCACTTCCATCGGCTTGTAGACCACTTGGCTGCTGTCGGTGATTTGCTCACGCAGTTCGCCGATGAGGCCGGTAAAGCCCTGCAAGCGCTGACGCATCTGTTCGGCCAGGGTCGTAGGGTCCATCCACGGGTTGGACGGTTCGTGGGACGTGAGGAACAGGTACATCAGGTCACCGGCCAGCGGCACCAGGCCGGCATTGCCTTCGGCGCTCTGGTAGTTGGCGAGGTGGTCGATCTGCGGCGCGCGCGGGAAGTTATAGCGCCACACCGATTGGCCGGTGAAGCGTGGTGTGTAGGTGTCGCCGAACAGCAGATCGCGAACCTTGGAGAACAGACCGTCAGCGCCGACCACCAGGTCATAGACCGCACTGCTGCCATCGGTGAACAGCACATCCACGCTGTCGCCTGTGTCCTTCAAGGATTCCACGCTCAGCCCCAGGCGTACTTGAGCACCGAGCTCCAGCGCCGTTTCGCTGAGGACCTTGTGCAGCGCCAGGCGTGAAATACCGACGTTGGCCGGGTATGCAGGCCCTGCCAGGCGTTGACCCGGGATGCGCGCCAGCTGCTGACCGGCCGGGCCATAAATGGCGACGTCTTCAAAGGCGTACGCCGCATCGAGGTAACCGTCGAGCACGCCCAGCTTGGCCATCTCGCGGACCACGTTGCTTTGCTGGATGATCCCGACGCCGTACACCGTCCACTCTGACTTGAGCTCGATCAGATCGACTTCAATGCCCTTGCGCCGCAGTGCGATGGCCGCACACAAGCCACCAATGCCACCGCCCACGATCAGAACTTTGTTCACTGCACTCATGGTTTTCTCACTTGTTATTCTTGTGATTCGATGCAGCGTCGGGCACTGCGTCGTTGGGTCCAGCTTCCCGTCAAAGCAGGGATTTGACTAATCGCGAGTAGGGATGCGATGTATCTCCAAACGCGATACCTCGACGGCTGGCGGCGCGATCCGGATGCCGGGCATTTGCAGCACCAGCCAGCCCTCCTCCACACGCCACGCCAAGGCCTCCAGCTTCTGGCCCAGACAGGGGCCGTAGACGCATTCACCGCTGCTCGGCAGAAATTGCGCGCCGTGCGCGTAACAGACGATCAACTGGCCGTCGGCGGATAAAAAACGGTCTTTGCGGTACTCCAGGCGTACGTCCAGGTGCGGGCAACTGTTGCGATAAATCCGCAGCTGCCCCTCGTGCACCAAGGCAAAGACACTGTCCCTGCCGCGTTGCAATGGATCGAATCCGCGTGCTTGCCCTTCCACCAGTTCGTCTATCCGGCACAGGGGGAAATCGCTGCGGCTCATGGCTGACATCCGTATTCAACCCTGTTTGGGTGGCGGGCCGCCGGGTGCCCATTTTTCTTTCGAGTTGAACAGGAACAGCTGCGAGTTATCCGCTGATAACGGCGCGCGACGGGCCTCCCAGGCGTCATCGTGTTTGTCCATGTCGGCGTCGTACTCAATGTGGCAACCCAACGGACTGTTGAAGTACCAGAACCAGTTGGAGCCAAAGAGGTGGCGCCCAGGCCCCCAAAAACTGGTCCAACCCTTTTGCTCGAAACGTGTGCCGGCCAACAGCACTTCGGTGCCACTGCCCATGTGGAAGGTGAAGTGTTCGCAGCCCTTCATGTGTGGCGGGGTCTGGATCATGAACAGGCAGTGGTGATCATCGGAACCGGCCGGGCGCATGAACGGCCCGGCACCGATAAAGGTGTCCGTGGTCCGAAAGCCCAGGCGTTCGGCATAGAACGCTTCGGCCTTGGCCGCGTCGGGAACGAAATACACCACGTGGGACAAGGTGCGTGGCACCGCACTCATATCGAGCGTAATGCCCGGCTGGTTCAACGGCCGTTGCGGCGAGTGGCCGGCGGCGTTGGTCAGGTCATCCGGAGCGTTATAAGCCTTGCGCACGGTGACCTGGAAGGCGATTGCGAAGCCCATGTCGTCGACGCTGTGCAGCACGCCGTTTTCCCGAGAGACCTGGCGGTCGCGCGCCAATTCGTCTTCGATGGCGTCGAGGTCCGCCGCGCTGGCAACGCCGTAGACGGTTTCGCGAATCGACGGTGCCGGGCCAATCGCAACCGGCAGGTTCGGATCGTCCGCTCGACGAATGATCACGGCAGTGCCGTCCAGCGCTTCGAAGCGCCCGCCCTGGCTGTCGACGTCAACTGGCGCCAGGCCGTAGTCACGCAGGCAATCGGTACAGGCTTGGATGTCATCGACGCCAAAAATCAGGGCATCAAGGCCAATGATGTTCATGGCTACCACTCCATTGAAATTATGATCCGGAGACTGCTGCCGAGCGCTCGACAAGGCCGATAAGCGAGGCATGGAATCCGGTGGTGGTGTCGGCCAGAGGTCCGACTGCGGCGAAGATTGACGTGGGATTTGGCAGCTGACTAATCGCGAGTGGGGATGCGACCTATCGGCAAACGCGATACCTGAATGCGCAGGGGAACGGCGCACAAACGGGGTTGACGAGACGATGAATTCACCGGAATGTATCGTCAAAATAAATACAACAGCGGGCCTGCCTGATGCGTTTCAACCACCTGGATCTCAATCTGCTGGTGGCACTCGATGTGCTGCTCGAAGAGCAGAACATCACCCGTGCCGCCGAACGCCTGCACATGACGCAGTCCGCAACCAGTGGCGTGCTCGGGCGTTTGCGCAGTTATTTCGAAGACGAGCTGCTGGTGCAGGTGGGGCGCAAGATGCAACCCACGCCCTACGCCCAGGAGCTCGCCAAACCGATCCGCGAAGTACTGCTGACGATTCAATCCTCGATCACTGCCAAGCCGGTGTTCGACCCCACAACCAGCAAACGCCACTTCCGCCTGGTGACCTCGGATTACCTGATCAGCGTGCTGTTCGCCCAGGTGATTCAGAAGATCCATCAGGAAGCCCCGAACATCACGTTCGAGATGCTCGGCCCTGGCGACAATTCCGGTGAGTTGCTGATTCGCGGCGAGGTCGACCTGATGATCGTGCCTGAGCGCTACATCATCGACGGCCACCCCCACAAGCTGCTGTTCGAGGAAGAACACGTCTGCGTGGTGTGGGACGGCAATACCCAGGTCGGCGACAGCCTAAGCCTGGAGCAGTACATGGACATGGGCCACGTCTCCGTCGGTTTTGGTCGCACCCGGCACTTGAGCATCGAAGAATGGTTCATGAACCAGTATGGTTTCAACCGCCGTATCGAAGTCATCACCAACGACTTCAACACCCTGCCGCAACTGGTCGTCGGCACCCAACGCATCGCCACCATGCACCAGCGCCTGGCGCGGCTCTACGCCCAGCACCTGCCACTGCGCATCCTCAATCCTCCGGTGAAGATTCCGGTCATGCGCGAGGTCATGCTCTGGCACCGTAGCGTGGACGGCGATCCGATGCATCGCTGGCTGCGTGAGCGCATCAGCGAGTTCATCCAGCATCTGGAACGCGATCCTATCGCCGCTCGCGATACCTCTCATCCCGAGTCGCGATTGGTCAATTAGCCGGGGCGTCCTTAACGTGCCTTGTGAATGTTCAAGGCAACCACAAGGACAACAACCCTCATGTTCCGTTATTTCCCGACCAATTACGTGTGGAATCTCTCAGTCAACCTGGCCATCGAAATGGGTGCCCGCATGGGCGAAATCGAAGAGATGTGCGCGCCACTGCAGGAAGCCGCCCAGCAGCCTGACGCCGCTGGCACCAAGGCATTCCGCGAAACCTGGGCGAAGATGGCCGACAAACTCTGTGGCCTGGCCGAGGAAGATGAAAGCAAAGGCCGGCTGCTGTCCGCTGGCGAAAAATACAACCGCGCCGCCACCTACTACCTCACCTGCGAGCGCTTGCAGGCGCATGGCGCGCCGGGTCGCAGCGAGCTGTACCAGCGCTTTTTGCAGACTTTCAAACGCGGTATCGAACTGTCGCGGGAGAACTGCGAGCGCGTTGAAATCCCCTACGAGGGCAAACATATTTCCGGGTTGCTGGTGCGGGCCGAAGGCGTGACCGGCCCCGCGCCGATCCTGGTGCAGGTCAATGGACTGGATTCGACCAAGGAAATGAAATACCGCGTCGGCCTGCCCGCCTGGCTGGCAAAACGCGGCATCTCGTCGTTGATCATCGACCAACCCGGAACGGGGGAAGCGCTGCGCCTGCACAACCTGATCGCGCGTTACGACAGCGAACACTGGGCCAGCCGCGTGGTCGACTGGCTGGAAACCCGAAGCGACGTGGACGCCAAGCGCATCGGTCTGGAGGGCGTCTCTCTTGGCGGTTATTACTGCCCGCGCGCGGTGGCCTTCGAGCCACGGTTTGCCTGCGGTGTGGTGTGGGGCGCGAACCATGATTGGCGCGATGTGCAAAAGCGCCGCCTGGAAAAAGAAGGCAGCTTCCCGGTACCGCACTACTGGGCGCACGTGCAGTGGGTGTGGGGTGCAAAAGACATGGATGAGTTCATGGCCATCGCCGAAAACGTGCACCTGGACGGTGTGCTGGATCGTATCAAGGTGCCTTTCCTGGTGACGCATGGTGAAAAGGACTCACAGATTCCGCTGAAGTGGGCACACCGTACCTACGAGCAACTGGTCAACAGCCCCAAGCGTGAACTGAAGATCTTCACCGAACGTGAAGGGGGTGTGCAGCATTCCAGCTTTGATAACAGCATCAACGCCGGACAGTACATCGCCGACTGGATCGCCGAAACCCTGGGTGGGCACACGGCTTGACCGATCCTTTGTAGGTGATGGCGGCATCAGCTTCACAATCGCCATCGCCAGCAAGCCGGCTCCTACAGATTCAGGTCATGCCCACAATCACCCCCCCCCTGTAGGAGCTGGCTTGCCAGCGATAGCGACATCAGCATCGCCATCGCCAGCAAGCCGGCTCCTACAGTTTTGTGTGGTGCCAATCTATCCACATGTAGGTGCGCGTGTCCCATGAAACGAGCTGATCTGCCAGCCCTTGGCACCCAATGTCCAAACCTGCGTGGCAAACCCGTCACCGCGAATCGACTGATCGCCGACGCGCCTGCGTAACGTGTTGCATTGCGTGCCGGTCATCACCGCCAAGTGTTCGCCGTAGAAGCGGATCTGCAACTCGCCACGCTCAATCTCCAGGTACTGTACGGCGCTTTTTGCATATTCCAGATAGTCCGCCTTGCCTTGCACCAGTCCAGTGGTGTGCACATACACCAGGTCATCGGCGAAAAGCTCGGCGACGCGTGGGTAGTCTTCTTCAACCAATGCCCGGCGGCGTTCCCGCTCAAGTGCCAGGAGTTCGGTTCTTGCAGTTGCGATGGTCATGGGGATTGCTCTCTGTGGGTGACGAGCGCGCACCTTAGACTTGAGCACCGGCGCATAAAAAATCGTCGATCACGATGCCAGCCATCGTCACTCGCGATACCCGGCCCTTGATGTTCTTCCCGCGACCCGCAGGAGCTGCCACTGGCTGCGATCTTTTGATCTGGCTTGTGAACATCAAAAGATCGCAGCCTCGTTGCACTCGACAGCTCCTACAGGGGACCGCGGTCAATTGTGGGAGCGAGCCTGCTCGCGAAAAACGGCTGGGCGACGCGTTCATTCAGGCAACCCGCGTTATCGTTAACGACCATCGCGGGCCAGCCCGCTCCCACAGGGGGTTGGGGACATCTTCCAGAGCCAGGTGGCTGTCAGGCCACCGTGGATTGAGCACCTATCGACGCCATCAATACCCGAGCATTGATGCAAGTTGCTGGTCGCGACCATGGCCGCGCCCTAGCCTCGCGTTGCATAACCATCAGCAAAGTGAAAACGCCATGAATGCCCTGCACCTCAAATGCCAGACCTTGTTCGACGGCACTGGCCTGCACACCCGCCAACAGCAAACGCTGGTCGTGGAAAACGGCCTGCTGGCGTATGTCGGCCCGACGGCCCTGGCGCCGCAGCCACAACCGGGTGACACCGTTCTGGACGCGGGCGATGACTTTGTCATGCCGGGTCTGGTGGACGTGCATACCCACCTGGCGTTCGGCAACGCGCAGAGCGAAGAAGATATCGATATCTGGACCAGCGACGAATTCCGCGCGCTGCGCGGCATGTTCTTCGCCCAACATGTGTTGGCCGCTGGCGTGACCAGCATGGTCTGCCCGGGCGATAGTGGCCAGCTCAGTATCTCAGTGCGCAATGCGATTGCCGCTGGCCTGTTCGAGGGCCCGCGGATCGCGGCCAGCAGCCGGGTCATCACTAATCGGCAAAGTCTCAATGACTGGTTTCCCAGCCGCGTGGGCGCCCCGGAATATTTCACTGCGCGCCTGGTCACCAGCCGCAGCGAAGCCTTGGCAGAAATCCGCAAGCAGGCGAAGGATGGCGTGGACCTGATCAAGATTGCCATGGACGGCACCCACCGCCGCCCGAACGGCGAAATCATTGCCGCATTCACCGCTGAAGAAACCTATGAGATGGTTGAAGAAGCCCACCGCCTGGGCTGCAAAGTGGCGACGCATGCCTATGGCCGAGAAGCGGTGATGTATGCCGCACGCGCCGGCGTCGACCTGGTGTTCCACGCCTTCTACATGGACGACGACTGCATCGAGGCCTTGCTCGACGCGGGCAGTATCCTCGCGCCGACCATGACGTTCCCGCAAAACACCGTGGATTTTTGCCAGCCTCACGACCCGGCCATCAGCACCGGCTACGCCGGTTACTGCGCACGCACACTGGACATCGGCTCGGCGGTGCTCAAGCGTGCCAAGGCCGCCGGCGTGCCCTTCGCCTGTGGCAGTGACAGCGGTTTTGCCGTGACGCCGTACGGCGAATGGCACGCTCGCGAGCTGGAACTGCTGGTCACTCGGCTGGGCTTCACGCCCGCCGAAGCGTTGTATGCCGCCACCGCCGTGGGTGCGCGCTGCATGCCGCGCGGCGAAACCATTGGCACTCTGGAAGTGGGCAAACAAGCGGATTTCCTGTTGCTCGACGGCTCGCCTCTGCAGGACATCCGTATCCTTCAAGACCGCTCGCGCCTCAAAGCCGTGTACAAGGCCGGTCAACCGGTGCGTTTGGAACGCAGCCCGTACAACCCCAAGCAAGTGTCTGACTTCAACTCGCTGAAGTGGACGGACCTGTATACCCGCGACCGTGTTGCCCAACTGGGCAAGTGGGCCCTATGAGGATCGACGTCATGCACACACTTGATCTGCTCACCGCCACTCACATCGCGAGCAGCGCGATCCGGATCGCTCAAGAAACCGGGATCAAACCCTTGGCCGTCGTCGTGCTGGATGTGGCAGGTCATCCGTTGGCGGTCCTGCGCGACGAACAGGCCAGTTTCCTTCGCCCGCAAATCGCCACGGGCAAGGCGCGTGGCTGCCTGGGCATGGGTTTCGGCGGACGAGAACTGGCACGGCGCGCCCACGCCATGCCGGCGTTCTTCGATGCGATCAACAGCTTGACCGGCGGCGAAGTCATTCCGGTGGCGGGTGGTGTGCTGATTCGCAATGCTGCGGGGTTGATTCTCGGCGCCATCGGCGTCAGCGGTGACACCTCGGACAATGATGAGCGTTGCGCTGTGCAGGCCATCGACCAGGCCGGGTTGGTGGCCGATACCGGTGATCAGCCGGCGGGTTGATCAAGCGCCGCGGCCTGCTCCGACAACAGGCCGCGAAACCACATCAGCGCCGGATCTCGCTCCTGGTACGGGTGCCATTGCAGTACCTGCACCGCCTCGGGAAAGGCCAAAGGTGCAGGTTGAATACGCAGCGGATACCGCTGGGCGAAACGCTCTGCCTGCCGGCGAAACACCGTGGCGATTCGCGCGGTGCCGACGATGAACTCCGGCATCAACGCGAAGCTTTCAAGCGCCACCGCCACGCGTCGATGAATGCCCAACTCATGGAGATGCAGGGCATCCAGCGCCAGGTTTCGCCCGTCGGCAAACTCGCGCACCACATGGTCGGCAGCGCAATAGGCAGTCAGGCTCAAACCCTCGGCGAACGGCTGCTGCGCGCAGACGATGCAACACAACCGGTCGCTCATCAACGGCACATGGGGATAATCCGCGTTCAAGCGGCGCTGCGGCACGATCACACAGTCACTACGCCGATAATCGAGCGCTTCACTGACCACATCTCCGTCGCGTGGCACCGGCAAGTCGCGCAGGCTCAAACGCACGCCGGGCGCGACGCGCGCCAACTCAAGACTGACCGCTGGAAAAAGCACCCCGGCCACGTAGTCGGAAGCCACCAGGGTAAATTGCCGAGTACAGGTGGCTGGGTCGAAGTTCACCGGTGCATCGATGATCTGCCGTGTCAGGGCGAGTGCTTCATGCACCTTGGGCAACAGCTCCAGCCCCAGGGCAGTGGGTTCCAGGCGGCGCCCGACCTGAACCAGCAACGGGTCATTGAAATGCTCACGCAAGCGTCCCAGTGCCGAACTGGTCGCCGACTGGCCCAGGCACAATCGTTCAGCGGCCCTGCTGACGCTACATTCGCTCAACAAGGCGTCGAGGGCCACCAACAGGTTCAGGTCGAGACGGCGATACCGCATGCTGTTTCCGTTTCAGATTGATGAATTGGGCAGGTGGCAACTTTAATGACCGGTGTCTTGCTCACGCCAATCGCATGCCGCGTTAGCAGGTATCGCCATTGCAGATACCTGGCCTGCCGACTTTCTCTTGCGCCGACCCTACCGCTGCCTGCCTCCAACACTGCCTATGTTCGCTACCGAACAGACTTCGCGCCGCTGAACACCCCACACTCATCAGTGGAATGCTGCGCCCGGCAGCGCAACGCCCGCACACCTGGCCTGGCGTAGAACCGCCTTCATTCCATATGCGATCTGCGCTGCGCGGGTCGTACGAAGGATTTCATGCAAAATATCCTGACTCGCACGCTGTCCAGCCTGTGGCGCTCACCGGCCATCTGGCTCAGGTGGAGTGCCGCGCGACACAAGTTCGAGTACGAGCCCATCCTGCGCTCCGACCTGTTCAACGCGCAGCAGATGGCAGATCACGGTATCGTACTGGCCCGCCAACATGTGCTTGGGCGTCTTTCAAGAAAGGACGCCTTGCTGGGCCGCCTGACTGACAACCAGCTGCTGCTCGAACGCAGCTGCGCGGCGCTCAAGACCGTACAACTTTCCAGCCGACGCGCCACCCCTGCGGCGGAATGGCTGCTGGACAACTTCTACCTGATCGAAGAAAACATCCGTACCGCCAGGACCCACCTGCCCGACGGCTATAGCCGCGAGCTGCCCCGCCTGGCCGAAGGCCCTTCGACCGGCCTGCCGCGGGTCTACGACATCGCCCTGGAGACCATTGCTCATGGCGATGGCCGGGTCGACGCGCAAAGCCTCAATTGTTTCATCGCCTCTTATCAGACCATCACGCCGTTGGCCCTGGGCGAGCTCTGGGCAATCCCGATCATGCTACGACTGGCGCTGATCGAGAACTTGCGGCGCGTGGCATCCCGGGTAATGGCCAACCGGGAAGACCGCAACCTCGCCGATGACTGGGCCGATCGGTTGATCGAGATTGCCGAGCGCGACGCCAAGAGCGTGGTGTTGACCGTTGCCGACATGGCGCGCTCGGCACCGCCGATGACCCCCTCATTCGTTGCGGAACTGGCCCGCCGCCTGCAAGGGCAAAGCGCCGCGCTGATATTGCCCATGGCATGGATTGAACAAACGCTGAGCGAGTCCGGCTTCACCGTCGAACGCCTGGTGCAGATGGATGCCCAGCAGCAATCCGGTGACCAGGTGTCCATCAGCAACAGCATCGCCAGCCTGCGCTTGCTGGCAGCGACCGATTGGCGCGAGTTCGTCGAGCTGCTCAGTCATGTCGAACAGGTATTGTGCACGGACCCGGCAGGCGTCTACGCGAACATGGACTTCGCCACCCGCGATCGTTACCGCCATGTGGTCGAACGCCTCGCCCGGCATTGCGTGCAGTCAGAAACCATGGTGGCAGAAGCGGCCATCGAACTGGCCGCGACCCCACAGTCCACGGGCCACGTGACCGGGCATGTGGGTTATTACCTGGTGGCTGAAGGGTTGCCCCACCTTGAGCAGGCGCTGCACGCCAGCGTGTCGCTGCTCGAGCGCTGGAAGCGGCTGTTGCAGAGCGCCCCGCTGAAGTTCTACCTGGGCCCTGCACTGCTGCTGACACTGTTGCTGGCCTGGCCATTTCTCAGCAGCGCTTACTACAGCGGCACGCCCATCTGGTGCCTGGTGCTGCTCGCCGTGCCCGCGCTGTTGATGACCAGCCGTCTGGCGATCGGGTTGGTCAACTGGCTGGTGACCCTCACGGTAGCCCCGTCGCTACTGCCGCGCCTGGACTACAGCAAGGGCATACCGGTCGAGGCGCGAACGCTGGTCGTAGTGCCGACGCTGTTTGCCAACGCTGGCGACATCGAGGCCCTCGCGGAAGGCCTCGAAGTGCGGTTTCTGGCCAATCGCGATGCCAATCTGCATTTCGCCCTGCTCAGTGACTTAATGGACGCCCCTGCCCAAGTGATGCCCGAGGACGCCGAGCTGCTTGAACTGGCGCGTCAACTGATCGATGCGCTGAACCACAAGTATGCCGATGGCCAGGACGACCGGTTCTTCCTGCTGCACCGGCCCAGGCATTGGTGCGCCACCGAGCGGGTATGGATGGGGCATGAACGCAAGCGCGGCAAGCTCGCCGAGCTCAACGCCTTGCTGCGGGGCAAAGGGCAGGAGCGTTTTGCGTTGATCGTCGGGGATATCGCTCCGCTGAGTGCGGTGCGCTTCGTCATCACCCTGGACACCGATACCTTGCTGCCCCGGGATGTCGCGCGTCAGTGCATCGGTACCATGATGCACCCGTTGAACCATCCGGTTTTCGATGAACAAAGCGGCAAGATCGTCAGTGGCTACGCCATCCTCCAACCCCGCGTGGGAATCAGCCTGCCGAGCACGGCACGTTCCACCTATGCCCGCCTGTTTGGCAGCGATGCGGGTATCGACCCCTATACCCGTGCCGTCTCTGATGTTTATCAAGACCTGTTCCGCAACGGTTCCTTCATCGGCAAGGGCATCTATGCCGTCGACGCCTTCGAACAGGCACTCGAAGGCTGCCTGCCCGACAACCGCATCCTCAGCCATGACTTGATCGAAGGCTGCTACGCCCGCTGCGGGCTGCTCAGCGATGTTCAGCTGTATGAGGAGTACCCGTCGCGCTACAGCGCCGATGCCAAACGCCGCCATCGCTGGATTCGCGGAGACTGGCAAGTGCTGTACTGGGCCTTGCCGTGGGCACCGAAACCCCAGGGAGGCTTCGCACCCAACCGCCTGAGCAACCTTGCTCGCTGGAAGATCATTGACAACCTGCGCCGCAGCCTGGAACCAGCCGCCTTCCTGGCCATGTTGGCCTGGGGCTGGTTGGAAACCAACGAAGCCGCCTCCTGGACATTGGCGGTGGTCATCCTGGTCTTTCTCCAACCCTTGCTGCAATCGGTACTGGCGCTGGTACAGAAACCTGCCGATATTCCATTGGGACAACACCTGAGTGCGGCATTGCGGACCTCGGGCCAGCATTTCATGCGTGCGCTGCTGTCGATTGTCTGGTTGCCCTCCGATGCATTGTTGAGCCTGGATGCGATTGGCCGCTCACTGTGGCGCATGCTGGTCAGCAAACGCCGCCTGCTGCAATGGCAACCTTCTCGTGAAGTGGAGCGCTCCAGTGGCAATACTCTGCCGGGCATGTATAAAAGCATGTGGATTGCCCCGGCGCTGGCGCTGATCCTGTTCGCTGCCCTGCTCCCCTCCCTCGCCGTACTCGCACTGGCGGCACCCCTGCTGCTGGTGTGGTTGGCGAGCCCGGCAATTGCCTGGTGGATCAGCCTGCCGACTACACCGGTCGGCTTTAATCCGTCAGCACAGGACCTGCGATTCCTGCGCATGCTGTCACGCCAGACCTGGGCGTTCTTCGATCGCTATGTAGGCCCCGAGGACAACTGGTTACCGCCGGACAACGTCCAGGAGATCCCCAAGCCGACCATTGCCCATCGAACCTCACCGACCAACATGGGCATGGCCTTGCTCTCTCACCTGGCGGCCCACGATTTCGGCTATTTGAGTACCGGGCGCTTGCTTGAACGCATCACTGCCATGCTTGAAAGCATGACCGGTCTTGAGCGTCACCATGGGCATTTCTACAACTGGTACGACACCCAGACACTGCAGCCGCTGGCGCCTCGGTATGTGTCTACCGTAGACAGCGGCAACCTGGTGGGCCTGTTGCTGACCCTGCGACCGGGGCTGCTGGGGTTGGCCGACACGCCTCTGTTCGATCAGCGCACCCTTGGCGGTCTGGCCGACACCCTGGATGTGCTGCAACAGGCGCTACAAGACGCGAACCTCGACGACCGCACCGTGCTTGAACTGCGCGCGAAGGTGGAGTCGGCGATTGTCCAGGACACCCCGGACAGCTTCCTGCAAGTGCTCGATCTGGCAGATGCCTTGGCAATCGACCCTGCGCCCCCCTCTGCTGAAGAAGTCCACTACTGGCTCCAGGCATTACAGGCACAGTGCACTGAGCTGCGGGCAGAACGACTGCGCTTCACGCTGCCGCCGGCACCTGCCCAGGCCAAGGCAGCGAAACCGACACCGACGACATCAACCAGCAGCCTGCGGCAACTGGCCGAGCTCGATTGCACGCTGTGGCCGCCCGCTGATCAGGCGCAAGTGCAGGTGGTACAACGCCTGGCTCGCGCACGCATCATCCACCTTGAACAACTGGCCGAGTTGTCCGCGTCACTGGCCAGCATGGACTTTACGTTCCTCTACGATGCACAACGCGACCTCTTCTCGATAGGCTACAACGCCGACGAACGCCGGCTGGACAACGGCTACTACGACTTGCTCGCGTCAGAGGTGCGCCTGACCAATTTCGTGGTCATCGCCCAGGGCCAGTTGCCGCAACAGGCCTGGTTCACCCTTGGGCGCTTGCTCAGTAACAATCGAGGCGTGCCGGTACTGCTTTCCTGGTCCGGCTCGATGTTCGAGTACCTCATGCCTAACTTGATCATGCCCAGCTATGAAGGGACGCTGCTGGAGCAGACTTGCCGCGCGGCCGTCGCCTTGCAGATCGAACATGGCCACCAGTTGGGCATCCCCTGGGGCGTGTCCGAGTCGGGTTACAACACCCTCGATGCTCACTTCAATTATCAGTATCGGGCGTTCGGTGTTCCAGGCCTTGGCCTCAAGCGCGGGCTGGCCGAGGACACCGTGATTGCGCCGTACGCCAGCGCCCTGGCGCTGATGGTCGAGCCGCAAGCGGCCTGTCGCAACCTGCAACGCCTGGCGGCCCAGGGGTCGGCCGGCCGCTATGGCCTGTACGAGGCGGTGGACTACACCGAGGCACGTTTGCCACGCGGCCAGCGTTATGCGGTCGTGCGCTCGTTCATGGCGCACCATCAAGGCATGAGCCTGCTGGCCCTCACCAGCCTGTTGCTGGACCGGCCCATGCAGCGCCGTTTCGAATCGATCCCGGCCTTCCAGGCGACAGTCCTGCTGCTGCAGGAACGCGTACCGAAAACCGCCGCGCCGTACCTGCATGCGACCCAGGCGCCTGCCAACGGGGAAAACGGCACGCAGGAAACCCGGCTGCGCGTGTTCGCCGATCCCGGGCGCAAGCGCCCCGCCGTCCAGCTACTCTCCAACGGCCATTACCACGTCATGCTCAGCAGTGCCGGCGGCGGCTACAGCCGCTGCAACGACATCGCCGTGACCCGCTGGCATGAAGATGCGACCCGCGATAACTGGGGCATGTTCTGCTACCTGCGCGATGTCAGCAGCGGCGCATTCTGGTCTTCGGCCCACCAGCCGACCCTGCACCAGCCAGAAAGCCACGAGGCGATTTTCAGCGATGCCCGGGCGGAGTTTCGTGTGCGCGAGCTCGACTTCGATACGCACACCGAGATCGTCGTGTCTCCCGAAGACGATATCGAACTGCGCAGGCTGCACATCACCAACCACGCCCGCGTAAGGCGCAGCGTGGAGATCACCACCTACGCCGAGGTGGTACTGGCACCGGCCATCAGTGATGCCATGCACCCGGCCTTCAGCAACCTGTTCGTGCAGACCGAACTGGTGCCGGCGCTGCAGGCCATCGTGTGTACTCGCAGGCGGCGTTCCAGTGAGGAAGCCGTGCCTTGGATGTGCCACCTGCTGGCCGCCCATGGCGTGGACATCGACGCGATTTCCTACGAGACCGATCGAGCCCGGTTCATTGGTCGCGGACGCAACGTTGCCGCACCGGCGGCGCTCGATGGCAATGTCAAGACGTTGTCCGGCAGCGCAGGCTCGGTGCTTGACCCGATCGTGGCCATCCGCTGCCGTATCACCCTGGAACCCGGGCAAACAGCGACCATCGACCTGGTGACCGGCATCGCGGACAGCCGTGAGGGCTGTCTGTACCTGATCAATAAATACCGCGACCGGCACCTCGCCGATCGTGTTTTCGACCTGGCATGGACCCACAGCCAGGTGTTGCTGCGCCAACTCAATGTATCGCAGGAAGACGCCCGCCTGTTTGAACAGATGGCCGCGTCAATCCTTTACGCCAATGCCGCGTTGCGCGCAGAAAACAGCGTATTGATGGCCAATCGACGCAATCAATCGAGCCTCTGGGGCCAGGCGATCTCAGGCGATCTGCCCATCGTCCTGCTGCAGATCGCCACCGTCGAGAACATCGAGCTCGTCCACCAGTTGGTCAAGGCCCATGCCTACTGGCGGCAAAAGGGGCTGATAGTGGATCTGGTGATCTGGAACGAAGACCAGGCCGGCTATCGCCAGCAACTCCAGGACCTGATCATGGGCGTGGTGACATCCGGCAGCGAAGCCTCGCTGATCGACCATCCGGGGGGCATTTTCGTGCGTCCGGCCCAGCAGTTGTCCAATGAGGATCGCACGCTGATCCTGTCGGTGGCGCGCCTGGTGCTGAGTGAAGACAAAGGCGGCATTGCCGAACAGATTCAGCGGCGTCATGCCAGCCCGGTATACCCGGCGCTGGTCCCTCTCCTCAAGCGCCAGGCAAAGGCGGCCGCTGCCTTGCCCGTTGTCGAAGGTTTGCTCCTGGGCAATGCCTATGGCGGCTTCAGTGCCGATGGCAACGAGTACGTCATGACCTTGCAGCCTGGCAGGCCGACGCCAGCGCCATGGGCCAACGTGCTGGCCAACCCGCACTTCGGCACGGTCATTTCCGAAAGTGGTGGCGCTTACACCTGGATGGAAAACGCTCACGAATTTCGCCTGAGCCCCTGGCACAACGACCCGCTCACCGACGCCAGCGGCGAGGCGATCTATGTGCGTGATGAAGAAACCGGGCATTTCTGGTCCGTGACGCCACAGCCTTGTCCCGGCACTGGCGCGTACCGCACTCGACATGGCTTCAGCTACAGCGTCTTCGAGCACGATGAAGACGGTATCCACACCGAGTTGTGGGTGTATGTGGCGCTGGACGCATCGATCAAGTTCTCGCACTTGCAGGTTCGCAATCGCTCGGGCCGCGCCCGACGCCTGTCGACGACGTGTTATGTCGAGTGGGTGCTGGGCGACTTGCGCAGCAAATCGGCGATGCATGTGGTGACGGAAGCCGACCCCACAAGCGGCGCCTTATTCGCCAGGAACGCCTATTCGATCGAGTTTTGCGAACGGGTGGCGTTCCTTGATACCGACTCGACCGACACCACCATCAGCGGCGATCGCACCGAGTTCATCGGCCGCAACGGCAGCCTCAAGGCCCCTGCAGGACTGCAGCAGGCACGCTTGTCGGGCCGTACCGGTGGCGGCTTCGACCCTTGCGCGGCGATACAGGTTGCCGTGGACCTGGACAACGGTGACGACCAGGACGTGGTGTTCCGGCTCGGTGCAGCCAGGGACACGGCGTCAGCCCTGCGCCTGGTTCAACAGTACCGCGGCCTGGGAGCGGCAACCGCGCAACTCGAGGCGGTTCGCGAGCATTGGCGTTCGCAGCTGGGCGTGATCCAGGTCCAGACCCCCGACCCGAGCATCAACGTCATGGTCAATGGCTGGCTGATGTACCAGGTGATCGCCTGCCGCTTCCAGGCCCGCAGTGGCTACTATCAGTCCGGTGGGGCCATCGGCTTTCGCGATCAACTGCAAGACAGCATGGCGATGATCCATGCCGATCCCGCCAGCGTGCGCGGCCATTTGTTGCTATGTGCAGCCCATCAATATGCCGAAGGCGACGTGCAACACTGGTGGCACCCGCCGCTCGATCGGGGCGTGCGCAGCGGCTGTTCGGACGACTATCTGTGGCTGGCGCTGGCGACCAGCCACTATGTCAGCGTCACTGCCGACCTCAGCGTGCTGGCTGAACCGGTGGGTTACCTTGAAGGCCGCCCGCTCAATGCCGGGGAGGAGTCGTATTACGACCTGCCGGGCAAGTCGCACCTCGAAGAAAGCCTTTACCAGCATTGTGTACGCGCCATCGAACACAGCCTGCAGCGCGGCAGCCACGGCCTGCCCTTGATTGGCACGGGCGACTGGAACGACGGGATGAACCGGGTCGGCCATCTGGGCCGTGGGGAAAGCGTGTGGCTGGGCTTCTTCGGCTTCGAGGTGCTGCAACAGTTCGCCATCACCGCCCAACTGCATGGCGACCCTGTTTTCGCACAGCGTTGCACCCAGCAGGCTGCCTTGCTGCAGGCCAGCCTGGAAGAGCATGCCTGGGACGGTTCATGGTATCGGCGCGCCTGGTTTGACGACGGCCAGGTTCTGGGCTCGGCCAACAATGACGAATGCCGCATCGACTCGATCTCGCAAAGCTGGTCGGTACTCTCGGGGGCAGCCTCGCAAACGCGGCGCCGCACGGCCATGGCATCACTGGAGCAGCACTTGGTACGCCCCGATACAGGCGCGGTACTGCTGCTCGATCCGCCCTTCGACGCAGGCGTGCTGGAGCCCGGCTATATCAAGGGCTATGTGCCGGGCGTACGGGAAAATGGTGGCCAGTACACCCACGCCGCAGTCTGGGCCGGCATGGCTTTCGCCGAACTTGGCGACAACACCAGGGCCTGGCGATTGCTCGACATGATCAACCCCGCGGGCCATGAAATCGCCAAGCGGATCGATACCTACAAGGTCGAGCCCTACGTCATGGCGGCCGACGTCTACGGCACCCCGCCCCATGCGGGCCGCGGGGGCTGGACCTGGTATACCGGTTCCGCCGGCTGGACGTACCGCTTCATCGTCGAGTCATTGCTCGGTTTGCAGCGGGTCGGGACTTCATTGCATATCGAGCCGTTGCTGGCGCCGGGCTGGGCGGGCTACACGCTGCACTACCGCCATGGGGTGACGACTTACCATATTGAAGTGCGACCCGGCACGACCACCACGCTTGCGATCATGCTGGACGGCGAGTTGCTGGGCCAGGACGCGCTGCAATTGTCAGATGACGGCAGGGAGCACCAGGTGCTGGTGACCTGCCCGGTCAAAGCGCATCAGCCGCCATTGCCAGGGTACGACAGAACCGTCGAAGCCGATCTGGAGCGCTGAGGTGCCGCGCGCTTGACCCACCCGGGTTCAGGTATCAACGCCTGGGCCCTGATGGCGCGCGCTTTGGAGTAACCTGCCCCCCTCAGGGAATTCTCCCTCGAAGGGTGGCTGATATGTTTGTCGTACCCAAGCCACAACAGAACTACCTCCTGGCAGCCCTTCCGGCGCCAGCGCTGGAACGCCTGCTCCCCCACCTGGAGCCTGTCGAACTGTCACTGGGCGAAGTGCTCTATGAGTCCGGTGGCGCCCTTCGGCATGTCTACTTCCCCACTGATGCCATCGTGTCGCTGTTGTACGTGATGGAGAACGGCGCCTCCGCCGAGATTTCGGTGGTCGGCAACGAAGGCCTGATCGGCGTTGCCGTGTTCATGGGCGGCGAAAGCACACCCAGTCGAGCCGTTGTGCAAAGTGCCGGGCAAGCTTTCCGGCTACCCGGCCAGCAACTCAAGGACGAGTTCAACCGCCATGAAGAAATGCTGCTGATGCTGCGCTACACCCAGGCACTGATCACGCAGATGGCCCAGACGGCGGTGTGCAATCGTCACCACGCCATCGACCAGCAGCTGTGTCGCTGGTTGCTGCTGTCGCTCGACCGCCTGCCGGGCAATGAACTGACCATGACCCAGGAACTGATCGCCAACATGCTTGGCGTACGCCGCGAAGGCGTGACCGACTCCGCCGGCAAGCTACAGCGCCTGGGCGTCATCGAATATACTCGGGGACACATCAAGGTCCTGGACAGGGCTCGTCTGGAGGAGCTGAGTTGCGAATGTTACGCCGTGGTCAAGAGAGAAACCGAACGCTTGCTGCCCTACTTTCCGATACGGCGCGACAAACCAAAGGAGTGAAACCCGTGACGGACACCCTCAATCCAGGCAGATTGAAGATGTTAGCGGTTTGTGCCGCGATGCTGGCGGCAGGCCAGTCGCTCGCGCAGGATCACCTAGAATCGATCGTCAGCGACGCCGTGCGCCCCGTCATGCACGCCCAGGGCATTGCCGGCATGGCCGTGGCCGTCACCGTCAACGGCAAACAGCAATATTTCAACTATGGCATAGCGTCAAAAGAGACCGGCAAGCCGGTGACGCAAGACACCCTGTTCGAGATTGGCTCGGTCAGCAAAACCTACACCGCCACCCTCATCGCCTACGCCCAGGCCACCGGCAAACTGGCCTTGACCGATAAGGCCAGCAAGGTGCTGCCGGCTTTGCGCGGCAGCGCGTTCGACCACATCAGTGTGTTGCAGCTAGCCACCTACACCGCCGGCGGGTTGCCCCTGCAATTTCCTGCCGAGGCGGATTCGGCCGATAAGATGCTCGGCTACTACCAGCAATGGAAACCGGTATATCCCGTCGGCAGCCAACGGCTGTATTCGAATCCCAGCATCGGGTTGTCCGGCTACCTCGCCGCCCAGGCCATGGGGCAACCCTTCGATGACGCCATGGAAAACACCCTGCTGCCCAAGCTCGGGCTGAAACACACCTGGCTCAAGGTGCCGCAGGAGCAGATGGCGCTGTATGCCCAGGGCTACGACAAGGCGGACAAACCCGTGCGGGTCGGACCGGGAGCGCTGGATGCCGAAGCCTACGGGGTGAAAACCAGCGCTGCGGATTTGATTGGTTTTGTCCAGGCCAACCTGCAACCGGCAAGCCTGGACACTCCGCTGCAACAGGCGATTGCCTTGACCCATACCGGTTACTACAGTGTGGGCGACATGACCCAGGGGCTGGGTTGGGAGATGTATCGCTATCCGGTCACTCTTGATCGTCTGCTGGCGGGTAACTCGACGGCGATAGCCATGCAGGCGCACCCCGTCCAGTGGCTGAAACCGCCGCAATCGCAGCCTAAAGATGTGTTACTCAACAAGACCGGTTCAACCGGTGGGTTTGGGGCTTATGTTGCGTATGTGCCATCGAAGGATATGGGTATTGTGATTCTGGCCAATAAAAACTATCCGAATGAAGAGCGGGTCAGGATTGCTCATCAGATACTGAGTGCAATGGCCCTGTAGGAGCCGGCTTGCTGGCGAACGCGGACGTACAGTCGACGAAGTTGTCGCCTGACCAACCGCTATCGTCGGACGCCGCCCGCAACAAGCCCACGGAATCAGGAAGCAAGCTCAAAGCAATACATTCAAACGCTCCGAGTCAATGCACCGGACCAAAGTGCGCACAAACGAACCATATGATCCGCCTGGTACCACTAGCGGACGTAAAAACCGCTACTTGCGCGCTGACGCCGTTCCAATTCATCGATGATCATCAACTTGGAGTGGACGTACACCGGCATCCACCGCTGGCCCGCGGGCGAGTCGGGGGCGACCAGCGAACACAGGTGCACCTTCAGTCCGGGACGTTCCTCCTGTTGAACCGTGCTGTCTGGTTTCACCTTGGCCTTCGGTAACTCGCCGATGCACGGCGCGTCGCCAGCCAATGGCATAAATTTACGAAATTGATTTTTTATCAGAGCAGGCGCCATTCAACCGCTTGCTCAGATCGCGTGATCTTGTCGGAGAAGGGCCAGGTGCGCAGGTGGTAACGCTCGACCAGTTGCATCGGCAAGATCTCGCCCTGCTTGAAGTACCGGGTTTCGCTCCAGTCCTTTACTGAATGGAGGCGAGGGAGCCAACCAACCCTCCAGTACCCACTCACCGGGCAGACTTGCCCGCTATAGCAGTACGGCGCAGATAAGTGAGCCTGGCTGAATGCAGGGGATCCCGGAAGACCACGGCCGGTGGCCGGGTCCAGGAGTTTGGCCTTGGACAGTTGGTTGATCAGAGCAGTGCTGGGCTTTTCTGGCGGGACATTGGCCAGGCGTTCTTCGAGCCATTGCAGCTTGCCGTCCCAGGCGGGCAACTTCGCCGGAGGCAGGGGGAGGATTTCGTTGATTTCGGGGACTTTGGGCTTAGCGTAGGAATAGTTGGCGAGTATTCGCCAGATTTTTTTGTAACGTTCGGCGCGCTCCAGGTCTTCTTCTTGGCCTAAGTAATTCAGCTCATCCGAAGGGGGAGGGTTGCGAAATGCATCTCCCAGCCACCCGGCTGAGGTTTCGTCGCCAGCAGCGACTCCAAGTTGGAAGGCTTCGAGTGCTCCCTGGTATTGCCCTTTTCCCTGAAGATTTACTCCCAATGCATTAGCAGCTTCACCATTGCCTTGCTCAGCAGCGCAGCGGCGCATTTGCCGGGCGATATCCGGCGCCATATCGCTGGGTGCCAGTTTTTGGCCTACATACCCCTGGGCTTGAGCACTCCCATTATCAGCGGCCTTGCGAAAATAGCGCAGGGCCATTTCCGAGTCCTGCTTCAGCCCCGCCGAACCCTGTTGCAAAAAAATCCCGACGAAGTAATAGCCCGTGGCTACGCCCTCGCTGATCAGTCGCTCACTCAAACGCAAATGCTCGTCCCCCCGAAGCTGGAAATGGCCGCGCATGGCACCGTTCTGCAGGTTAATGTTGGCCTTGTAATGACCGTTTTCGGCGGCAATGCGGTACAGCCTTTCGATTTCCACATCGACGCTTTTGTCTTCTTTGAGCTGATTGTTTTTTTGCAGCCAGCGTGCGTACTGGAACAGCACATCGGACTCGGCGGAGGGCGTGGGGAATTGCTCGTGCACACAGCTAAACGCCAGATCGGCCTTGATCTCGTTAAGTGATTTCACCTGAGGGTCCTTCTTCATATAGGTAAAAGTGCTGCGGCTGTCGCAAGCAGTCAGCAGCAGGCATGACAACAAAAGAGCGAGACGCATCAGTCGATGTCCTTCAGCGTGGCCTTGTCGTAGTAAAATTCGACAAGGGGGGCGTACGGCGCTCCCACAACCTTTTCATCCTGGCGATCTCTATTTTTGTTAATGATTTTCTGCCACTCATTGAACGCCGCCCCCGGATCATCCTGCGCCCCCATCCCCCCCGTATGCATCTCCCACAGCCTTCGCCTCAACCCCTGCGTCACACTCGCCCACTCATGGGCAATGTTCAGTTCACTGTCGACCTGCATGCTGCGGGTGTTGATATTGGCCGAGCCCTGGGTGGTGAACACATCGTCGATGATCATCAACTTGGAGTGGACGTACACCGGCATCCACCGTTGGCCCGCGGGCGAGTCGGGGGCGACCAGCGAGCACAGGTGCACCTTCAGGCCGGGACGTTCCTCCTGTTGAACCGTGCTGTCCTTGATCGCCCGGGTTTGCCGTTCAAGCTCAGCCTCCCACCTGGCCAGTTCCTGCTGCCCGACGCGGTCGTGAGGTTCGAAGGTCGGCCGGGGCGGTGCGTTTTGTTTCACCGCTTCGATGCGCTGTAACTTGGTGACTGCGGGAATGAGCTCACCCCGGCCGAGGCTCTGGAGCATGCGCTGGGTGTTAACCGCGCCAGACCCAACGCTGTCTTCGCTGGCATTGGTGATCACGAACAAGTGCAACGGACCGTGTATGCCGGGGTCGCGCCCGGCCTTGGTCTGGCCCGCTGCCACGGCCTTGATCAGCTCGGCCAGAGGGGGCCAGCGAAAGTACTGGTTTTCGATGTAGATGAACTGGGTCGCGTTGTTGACGGCTTGCAGGTAGAGCTGCTCGATGTCGCGCTTGCCCTCCTGGGCCTGGGTGCGGAGGATCTGCGCGATTTGTCGGGTGGCGTCCGGGATACATTGCAGTTGCGGTCCGACCTGCATGGACTGCCGTGAAGCGATCAGGTCCTCGCCGGTTTCCTTGCGCCAGGCCTTGGCGAAATTGTTGTGCAGGGCTTCCAGGATCGGCCCACTGACGCGGCTGGAAATGTCCTGACGCGGGGTCATGCCGCGCGGGCCTTGATGGGGGAGTGGTTTGCGCTCCTCGGAACGGTTCAGCGCCGAATGGGCATTGGTGTCCCAGTACTCATCGAGCATGTTGTGGCCCATGACGAAACCGACGGCACAATCCGGCAGTTCGAAGTCGACCAGCACGGTTTTTTGATGATGCGTGGGGGTCGCTTTCAGGAAGAAGCGCGTAGCCCCACTGACCTGCGGATCGAGACTCGCGCGTTGCACTTGATGGGCGATTTCCGCTCGTTCGTTAACATCGAAACCACGACTGACAAACACTGGCCGCTTGAGTCCACCACGTTCCACCGCCTGGTCACCCTGGACTGCAAATTCGGCAAACCATTGGCGGTCATAGTCGTATTGCGCCTGGGTGGAGCTCTGCAAGGCCCGGTCGTTGACGGGGAACGTGCCTTTGCCGGGCAAGTTGGCTTCACCCGACAGGCCGGCAGCATTGAAAGGCGCCTCCCACCCCAGTATCCGCACCTTGACGTCCGCTTGCGCCTTGGCCTTGAGTAGCTCACCGATGCTCGGCGCCTTGGGATCTCGATCTCGATCGCGAATGAAATACATCGACGGCTGGAAGCCCCAGCAGATGATATCGACCGTTTTCGTGGCGTTGAAAATAGCCTCGTAAACCGCCTTGAAGGTGTCTTCACCATTGATCAACGGTTCATAGGTCGCCATGGCGGGCGGATATTCGGTGTCCTGTACATACCAGGGCGGGGTGCAGGTCACCTCTTGGCTGTGCTGGAATGCAACCGGTGAGACGAACTCATAGCGGCTCATGACGTCTTCCCTGTCTGATCGTTGATTGCATGTAGCGCCGCGTCGTACAGCGCGCGATGATCGGTGTGCGAGCTGGGTTGGCTCATCTCTGAATCGGCCTGCGCGGTGTGGTTGTGCAAGCCGCGATTGGCCATATGGGCCTGATCGGCATTGCGGTATTCGCCAGGCACTGGGATGTGATGGAAGAACCGGCAGATCGTGAAAATGTGGCGACTGTGGTTGAAAAAAATGCGCGATCGGGTACTCATGGGCAGTCCTTCCTGGTCTGCGGGGGGAACGGGCAGGAAGGGATTGGCGCTCACCCGAGTCCTGATGGGTGAAAGCTTTGGCGATTTTGAAGGATCTCGAAAATAGGACGTTTCTGAGAAGGGTGTAGGGCATTTCTGTATTGGAATATCGGGCTAACCGTGTCGGATAACCCAAGGAGCTGCCGCAGGCTCGGGCCGCATTCGGACGATCTTTTGCGATCGACAGCCAGACGGTCGGCGGTTATGCCAGCTATCTGCATCGAAACGGGCTGTACGTCGACGGCGTGCTGAACACAGCCGACTGGACAACGAGGTCAAGATCACCAGCAACCTCGGCGACAAGGTCAAGGCCGACTACCAGACCCATGCCGTGAGTGCTGACGTGCAAGTGGGCAAACATATCGAGCTGGGCCGGGACTGGTTTGTCGAGCCGCAGGTGGGGCTGCAAATGGCGCGTGTCAGTGGCGGCCACTACACCGCGAGCAACGGCCTGAAGGTTGAGCAAAATGCGATGCTCTCGGTGCAGAGCCGGGTCGGTGGCGGGGTCATGGTTTCAACGGTTCAGGGACACAACATGTTTGTCGAGGGTGGCTACACCCAGGGTAACGACATCGAGCAGCCCTGGGCGCTGACCGCGGGCTATCGCTACCAATGGTAAAGCTGTGCCCACTCAATCATCCGGCATCTCCGGTGGCTTGGCCGGTTTTGCCGGCTTGGCGTTTTTGGCGGCCTTGGCAGCCCCTTTGGGCGGTGGGGTTTCGGCAACCGGCGGAGGCGTGGGGGCCGCGGCTTCCTTCTCGGTCGCCGGCAAGGCATCGATGGTGGCGAAGATTTTCTTCAGGTCGACCGACTTGGATTCTTCCCCTGAGCTTTCAAGTTTCTTCTCGCCGTCCTTGCCCACCAGGATCACTTTGGGCAAGGCGCCGGCCCCCAGTTTCAGCGCACGGATCAACGCCATGGTGTCCTGTTGGCCGAGGTCCTTGCCGTCCAGTTGGCCGGACATGTTCAGCACGCTGTACACCCTGATGTTGCGGTCAGCGACACCCTGTTTGTTGGCGGGATCTTCCAGCGATTTTTTCAGGTTGACCCAGACGGGGTCGACGGTGCTCGGGGCAATCACGATCAGCGGCCGGGCCCTGCCCTTGTCGATATCCAGAGGTGAATCGCCATCGGCGGCGAACAAGGGGCCGGCAATCGCCAGCAAGGTAGCCAGGGTCAGTGACCTGATGAGCATGCGCATCTCCTTTTGATATCCACGCTCTAATGATTGCGCATCGCGGCGTTCGTTCCGGTGACGCTCGGCAAATGTGTTTCGTCTTGCTCCAAGCTTAGGCGAGGGCGGTCATTGCGCAACAGGCTGGACTAATCTGAAAACATATCCTGGCTCGTTGCGAGAGACCGCCATGAGTGCCCAGTTGAACCACACCATTGTCTGGTGCCGCGACAAGCACAGGTCGGCACATTTTCTGGTCGAACTCCTCGGCTTGCCGCCTCCAGAACCTTTCGGGCCGATGCTGATCGTCAGGCTCGACAACCAGGTGTCGCTGGACTTCTACGACAACGATCCGCCGATCGCCTCCCAGCATTACGCGTTCCTGCTCGGCGACGACGATTTCGACCGGGCGTTCATTCGCCTGCAGGTAAACGGGCAGCCATGGTGGGCCGATCCGGGCAAGCGGCGGCCAAATGAAATCAATGACCATGGCGGAGGACGGCGGGTGTATTTCGACGACCCGGATGGGCATCTACTGGAGATCTTCACCCGCGAATGAGGCCCCTTCCCTGACGGCCACTCAACCCTGCATCAGAAAGGCGCCTGGCGGAACCCGTTTTCGCAGCTTCTTGCAGCTACCGGCGGGGGGCTGGTGCCCCGGTGGGCGATCAGGAAACCAGATGCGGCATTGACCCGGCGGTGGCCAATGGCCGCGTGGAATCGCGATCTCATCGGACACAGGGTCTGGCTCGGCGGCAGCCACCTGAAATTGTCCTTCTGGCCGTGGCGTGGCAGTCGCCGCAGAGTCGGCCACCCGGGCGAAATTGCCGGCAAGCGGCCCCGTGTTCGCCAAAGCGGGTCCAGCCGCGGCGAGTTCTGCTTCGCGCCGACTTTGCGCCTCCTCCTCGCGTGCCTTCTGCAAGGCGAGCAGGTCCTCCTGGGCCTTGGGTGGGGTCCCCGAAGCCTGGGCCTGCTGCGCCGCCTGGATCAGTTGGAAGTTGCGGTTGCGCAACTGGACATTGCCACCAACCCGCATGTTCGAGCGCATCGCCAGGGTTTCAGCTTGCTGATATTGCCCCTGTTGCAGGCGCAGCACACCGAGGTAATGCAGGGTCGCGGGATTGTTCGGCTGGATATGCAGGGCACGCTCCAGCGTGGCTGCGGCCTGGTCCAACTGGCCATTTTCGTACTGGCGAGAGGCGGTTTCGATCAGGGTAGTGGATGCGCTGTTACTTTGCGCGGGCGCTGTTCGCTCGCCAGCCTGCGAGTAAAGCGACGCGATGGCGCAGCACGCCAGGATGAGGCTCGGCAGAAAACGCTTGGTTGGCATCAGGGGCAGACTCGGCTGATCTCGGACGGCACTGCCTTGAAAGCAGGCCACCAGCACTGCTCGGAAACTCCGATACAGGGCCCCTGTTGACCCGGTTATCGCCATGAAGTTCCCGAGACAACGACCCCTTCACGCCGTATTCGACTCGTCAAGCCACGGACCTATAAAGATCATTAAAATTTCCAGCTTAAAAAAAAATGAACTATACCCAACTGGGCAAGTTTGCCTGTCATGACAGATCGTCAAAACAGACCAGGAGCCACTGGGCATGAATGTTTTGAAAGTTGCTGCAAGCGATGCCGTCCTGAATTGTTTCCATACCTCTCGCCCGATTGTTGCCCTGGATCAGACCGACTTTACCGATGTCGCCGCCGCGGTGCTGACCGTAGACGATGTCATGGGCGGCGCGCTGGATGCCATTCAACGAACAGGCTTCGACATCCCGCTGTTTCTGGTGGTGCCTCGCGGCGGTGCCGGCAATCGGGCACTGGATGTCTACAAGCGCCTGCACGAGGTAATCCTGCTGGTCAACGGTGTGTTCGACCTCTCCAGCTACAACGCCGAGTACTACGGCAACCAACTCGAAACCGCCGCCAAGGCTTACGAAGAAAATTTGTTGCCGCCCTTCTTCGACGCCCTCAAGCACTACACCGAGGCCGCCAATGCGACCTTCGCCTGCCCCGGTCACCAGGGCGGCCAGTTTTTTCGCAAGCACCCCGCCGGCCGCCAGTTCTTCGATTTCTTTGGCGAAACCCTGTTCCGTGCCGACATGTGCAACGCCGACGTCAAGCTCGGCGACCTGCTGATCCACGAAGGCCCGGCCCTGCAGGCGCAGAAGCATGCCGCGACAGTGTTCAACGCGGACAAGACCTACTTCGTGCTCAACGGCACATCGGCGTCGAACAAGGTGGTCACCAATGCCCTGCTGACGCCTGGCGACCTGGTGCTGTTCGATCGCAACAACCATAAATCCAACCACCAGGGCGCATTGATCCAGGCCGGTGCCACGCCGGTGTACCTGGAAACCGCGCGCAACCCCTACGGCTTTATCGGCGGCATCGACGCCCACTGCTTTGAGGAAAACTACCTGCGCGAACTGATCAATGAAGTCGCCCCGGACAAGGCCCGGCTGCCGCGGCCATTTCGCCTGGCGATCATCCAGTTGGGCACCTATGACGGCACCATCTACAACGCTCGCCAGGTGGTCGACCGCATCGGCAAGTTGTGCGACTACATCCTGTTCGACTCGGCGTGGGTGGGCTACGAACAGTTCATCCCAATGATGAAGGATTGCTCGCCCATGCTGCTCGAACTGGGTGAAGACGACCCGGGTATTTTCGTCACTCAATCGGTGCACAAACAGCAGGCCGGCTTCTCCCAGGCGTCGCAGATCCACAAGAAGGACCGCCACATCAAGGGCCAGCCGCGCTATTGCAATCACGCGCGGTTGAACAACGCGTTCATGGCCCAGGCCTCCACCAGCCCGTTCTACCCGCTGTTCGCCTCGCTGGATGTGAACGCGCGTATCCACGCCGGGCGCAGTGGCTTGCGCCTGTGGGAAGACTGCGTGAAGTTCGGCATCAACGCGCGCAAGTTGATCCTGGAAGCCTGCACCCTGGTGCGCCCGTTCGTGCCGGAAACCATCGACGGGCGCCCATGGCAGGATCACCCCACCGACGCCATCGCCAGCGACCTGCGCTTCTTCGAATTCCATCCCAAGGATCGCTGGCACGCCTTCCCCGGCTATGCCGACAAGCAATACTTCATCGACCCTTGCAAGCTGCTGTTTACCACTCCCGGCATTGACCCGATTGACGGCAGCTACACCGACTTCGGCATTCACGCCGGCATCCTCGCCAACTTCCTGCGCCAGAACGGCATCGTTCCGGAAAAGTGCGACCTCAACTCGATCCTGTTCCTGCTCACGCCCGCCGAAGACTGGGCGAAGATGAGCCATCTGGCCGCGCAACTGGCCCGCTTCGAGCAATTCCTCAGCGATGACGCGCCCATGAGCCGGGTACTGCCGGCCATCTATGCACGCTTTGAAGACCGCTATCGCAACTACACGATTCGCCAGCTCTGCCAGGAAATGCACGATCTCTACCGCAGCCATAACGTGCAGCAATTGCAGAAGGACATGTTCCGCAAGGAGCACTTCCCGAAAAAAGCCATGAACCCGCAACAGGCTCAAATCGAATTCATCCGTGGCAATGTCGAGCTGGTCGCGCTGGCCGATGCCGATGGCCGAGTCGCTGCCGAAGGCGCGCTGCCCTACCCGCCCGGCGTGTTGTGCGTGGTGCCGGGGGAAATCTGGGGGGGTGCGGTCCTGAAGTATTTCCTGGCGCTGGAAGAAGGCATCAACGCTTTGCCCGGGTTCACCCCGGAACTGCAAGGCGTGTATCTGCAAGAGCAAGGTGGCCGTACCCGTGCCTATGGGTATGTGCTCAAGACCTGATCCGCGACACTTGAACAGGGCAAGGAGTGTGCGATGGCTGATTCAAGCAAGAAAATGAGCCTGATGGGGCTCACCACGCTGGTCACGGTCAACATGATGGGTTCAGGCATCATCATGCTCCCCACCAACATGGCCCAACTCGGTGCAGTCTCGCTATTGTCGTGGATTTTCACGGCGATCGGCTCGATGGCCATCGCTTATTGCTTCGCCCAGTGCGGGGTGTTCTGCTCACGGTCCGGCGGGTTGTCCGCCTACACCGAGGAAGCCCATGCGAAGTCGGGGTTCTTCCTCTGCTCGTACCTGTACTTCCTGTCCCTGGCGATTGCCAACGTCGCCGTCGCGATCTCGGCGGTGGGCTACATGAGCGCCTTCCTGCCCTGGCTCAGCGGTGGTGCCATCCCGCTGTTCGTCGGCACGGTCGCGCTGATCTGGATCACCATCATCGCCAACTTCGGCGGCCCGAGCATCACCGGCAAGATCGGTGCTTTCACCGTGTGGGGCGTGATCATTCCGGTGGCGGGCCTGAGTATCATCGGCTGGTTCTGGTTCGACGCCAAACTGTTGGAAGCCGCCTGGAACCCCAACGACCTGGCCATCTCCGAAGCCATCGGCAAGGCCATCCCCCTGACCCTGTGGGCCTTCCTGGGCATGGAGTCGGCAGCCCAGGCCACCGATGCGGTGGAAGACCCCAAGCGCAACGTACCGCTGGCCTGCCTGTTCGGCACCCTGGGCGCCGCCACGGTCTATGTGCTGTCGACCACCGTCATCCAGGGCATCATTCCCAATGCCGAGCTGGCCAATTCCTCGGCACCATTCGCGCTGGTCTACGCCAAGATGTTCAACCCGTTGGTGGGTAACATCGTCATGGCCCTGGCGATCATGGCCTGCGTTGGCTCGCTGCTGGGCTGGCAATTCACCCTGGCACAAACGGCGAAGATGACCGCCGACCAGAACCTGTTCCTGAAGCTGTTCAGCAAGGTCAACGCCAGCAACGCACCGGTGATCGGCATGATCGTCTGCGGCGTGTTGCAGACAGTCATGGCCGTGTCGACCATCTCACCCGATGCCGCTGCGCAGTTCAGCAAACTGGTCAGCCTGGCGGCGGTGACCAACCTGATCCCCTACATAACGGCGCTGACCGGCTTGCTGGTGATCATGCACAAAGCCCAAGTGGGGCCCGCGGTGTACTCGCGCAACCTGGTGGTGCTGCTGGTGGCGGTGGCCTACTCGTTGTACGCCCTGTATGCCTGCGGCAAGGATGCGGTATTTGGCGGCACACTGGTGCTCGCCTTGGGTTACCTGCTCTATGGTTTCCTCGCCAAGCGTTTCGTCGACGTGCCAGCCGCCGTCCAGGCCAGGACCGGCAATGTTTAGGCATCGCAACCAGGATTGCACCGACATTCCTACACGGGGGAACCGGACATGAACGCACCCTTTGCAAAAACCACACGCCTGCTGCTCGCCCTGGTGTTTACCGCGCTGCCCATGGTGGCGGGTGCCAACACCCTGGAGCGCATACGCGCCAGCAACGCCTTTATCCTGGGCTACGTGCCTGATTTGGCGCCCTTCAGCGTTGCGCAGGGCGACAAGGCCAGCGGCTATGCCATCGACCTGTGCCTGAAGATCGCCGACAAGCTCAAGACCGAACTCGACCTGCCCAACCTGCAGGTGCGCTACCAGCCCGTCACGTCTGCCGAGGAGACCAGCGCGGTGAAACTGGCCAAGGTCGACATCCTCTGCACCCCCACCCCGCCTACCCTCGAACGGCGCAAGACCATCAGTTACTCGATACCGGTATACACCGCCGGCCTCTCGGTGCTGGTGCGCAAGGATGCCGCCGAACCGCTGCTCAACGCGCTCAACGGCAAGGAAGCTATCCCCGGCCCGACCTGGCGGGCGACAATCAACCGCGGCCTGGCCAACCAGACCTTTGCCACCATCGAGGGCGGTGTAGTCGAAGACTGGATTCGCGAACAGATGCGCATGCTCGGCGTGATCGCTTCGCTGGTGACCGTGGCCAATACCGAAGAAGGGGCCGGGCTGGTGGCCGCGCGCAAGGCCGATGCGTTCTTCGCCGAACGCATGTTTCTGAAAAACCAGGTGGAAAAAGGCGGCGCCAACAATGACCTGATGGTCCTGGACCGCATCTTCGAGTACGCCCCGGTAGCCATGATCGTCGAACGCGGTGACGAGGACTTCCGCCTGCTGGTGGATATGGCACTGAGCGAGGCCTATCGTTCCGGCGCCATTGAGCAGGCTTACGACAAGTACTTGGGCGGGATCAACGAGACGATGAAAAAGCTGTTCAAGGTGTATGCATTGCCTTGAACTGCATGGTTTTTTTGTGGGAGCGAGCCTGCTCGCTCCTACATTGATTAGAACGCCAGTTTGTAGCCGATCAGTACCAGCATCGTCGCCAGGCAAGGGCGCAACCATTCATCGGAGATGCGCCCGGTCAGGTGGCTGCCCAGGTAAATCCCCGGCAACGAACCGACCAGCAAGTAACCAAGCACGTGCCAGTCCATATTGCCCATGCTCGCATGGCCAAGGCCGGCGACCAGGGTCAGGGGCACGGCGTGGGCGATTTCCGTGCCGACCAGGCGGCGGGTCGGCAACAACGGATAGAGGATAAACAACGCCACGGTGCCCAGGGCACCCGCGCCGATCGAGGTCAGCGCGACCATGGTGCCCAGCACCAGGCCGGTGATTACGGTCAGGACATTCAGGCGCGAGCCGCTGGGCTTGTAGTTGCCTCCGGCGCGCTTGTGGGCGAAGTCGAGCAGGCGCTTCTTGAACAGGATCGCCAGCGCCGTGGCGAACAGGACAAAACCCAAGGCCTGCTTGATGATCGCGTTCATCGCGTCGGGTGCTTCGTTCAGGCTGCTGAGGAACCACAACGTCAACATCACCGCCGGCACGCTGCCGAGGGTCAACCATCCGGTGATCGACCAGTCGATATTGTTGTTCTTCCTGTGGACCAGCACGCCACTGGACTTGGTGATGGCCGCGTACAGCAAATCGGTGCCGACCGCGGTGGCCGGGTTGATGCCGAACCACAGCAGGATGGGCGTCATCAATGAACCGCCACCCACGCCGGTCATGCCGACGATGAAGCCGACCACCAGCCCGGCCACGACCAACCCGATATTCAACAAATCCATTGAGACATCCACAAAAACTGCAGGAAATAACTGGCCCGCAGCATAGCGATATTTCTTATAACCAGTTATATCGATGCGATCTATCTTTATGCCCTGTTCGCATCCCGCCCTGTTTGCATCCTGCATCCCGCCCCTGTAGGAGCTGCCGCAGGCTGCGATCTTTTGATCTTCAAAAACAAGATCAAAAG